>NZ_JBHSFZ010000026.1:0-11716 GCF_042654265.1 Sphingobium tyrosinilyticum
ATGCAATCCGCGACGCTTTGCCACGCTTCACCCCCGAAGAATGCGCAAATTACTTCACCGCTACAGGATATGAGCCAGAGTGATCAGATTCCGCTCTAGATGCGCGCTGGAGCGTGAAATACACGAAGGCCAAGGTGAAGGAAGGCGCTGACCCCAAGGCGTTCGAGCGAGTCGATCTTGCCATTCGGATGTTCGGCTACAAGAACCATGTCGGCATCGACCGCGCGCATGGCCTGATCCGCACCTGGGACGCGAGCGCCGCCAACGCCCACGACGGCGCGCGACTGCCCGATCTGGTGAGCCGCAACACTGCCTCTGGCATTTGGGCGGATACCGCCTGCCGCTCGAAGAAGAACGAGGCGTTCCTGGCCGAGGGCATGTTCACAAGCATCATCCACCAGCGCACGCCGACCGTCGGGCAATGCCCGAGCGCGCCGCGCGCGCCTATGCCAAGCGCTCGGCGGTCGAGCACGTGTTCGCCGGACAGCAGCATCGCATCGCGCCATCGGCATGGCCCGTACCCCGCATCATGATCGGCATGGCGAACCTGGCCTATAATTTCCAGCGGCTCGCCTGGCTCGAGGGACGCACTGCGCCCGCCTGATGGCAAGCAGCGCTCAAAAGCCGGCAGTGCCGCAGAAAATCAGCAAAACCCCACAGGGTTCCAAGCCGCAGAAGGCCTGCTCACCCCTGCCGATGCACGTCGCTGCTAAACAGGCGGTTCTTTGAGGTGTCCCACTGGAGGAAATTCGGGGCTTGCGTCGCTCCAAACCGTAGATGGCGAATTATATAAGTCGGCGTCGTTTAGGAGCGTGGTGCATATGGCGCGTCACAACCCGTCATATCGTGCAACGGCTTCGTTGACATCGTCGTACATCGTGGCTTGCGACTGATGAATGACGATTGCCTTATTGCAAAAATTTCTAATAAATTCAGGACTATGGGACGCCAATATTATTGATCTATCCTGTCGTTTTTCAAACATTTCAGCTTGGCATTTTCTCTGAAAATTCTGGTCGCCAACAAGGATTATTTCGTCGATAAGATAGCAGTCGAATTCAATTGCTAAAGATAGCGCAAAGGCCAGACGCGCACGCATGCCGGAAGAATAGGTCTTTACTGGCATCCGCAATTGTTTACCGAGCTCGGTGAAGTCTTCCACAAAACGTCTGATCTCGGGATATTCCCGCTGATATATCCGCGCTATGAAACGGGCGTTGTCGAGGCCGGTCAGGCTACCTTGAAACCCCCCGGCGAAGCCGAGCGGCCAAGACACTGACATGTTGCGAAGGATTTTGCCCGAAGTGGGCATTTCCACTCCGCCAATTAGCTTGATCAGTGTGCTCTTTCCGGCCCCATTGCGACCCAGAAGACCGACCCGATCACCCCGCTCGATTATCAGATTAACATCCTGCAGAACATTCTTGTGTCTGCCGCCGTGTATATAGGCTTTCGCGATGTGACTGCAAATAATCATTCGACGGTCAACTTGCGGCGTACACGACGGCAGAGGATGAGGCCTATCATCGTCGCGATAGTCGAGCAAATAATAGGACTCCAAACGTCGTAATATGCCGTTACGTTATCACCCCATACCCCCTTGCGCATCATTTCCATGCCGTTCACAAATGGCGAAAACAGCATGAATTGCCTAGTTGCCGGGGTGAGCCAAGACACCATGAAGAAGAGACCCGAAAACGGAATCATAATATAAGTGGTGACAGGAATAAATTTTTCCATAGCTTCGGATAATTCTGAAAGCGGTGCAATGATTAGACAAATTGAAAAGCAGAAATAGGCATATAGGAACCAACCGGCGATTAGCAAACCGATGTCCGATGGGATGGGAAATTCACCGAAACAAATCAAGACGACGGCCATGAACAGGTAGGCCATCATCCCACCAAGAACTTCAATAATAAAGCGCGATAATATAAAGTCCACGATCTTGATCTGGCGATGATATAATAAGCTCTGGTTCGCTGTGAAAACCGCCACGCTGCGCGCTACGCCATGTCGGAATAGAGTAATCGGGATGTACCCGGTCGCCACGAATGCGATCACCCCAACGCCATGTTCGGTGGCGCCGTGCGTAAAGTGCCACAAAAGGCCAACTAGCCCAGCGAACAGTAGAGGCTCGGCCATGATCCACAGGAATCCGATATTTTCACGCCCAAACCGGGTGATCAATTCGCGTATCATCAAGGCGTGAATGACACGAGCCTGAACGGCCCAACTTGTTTGTACTCGATGAAAGCTGCCCTGTTTCACGCTTAATCTTCCGGCGCATGTTCAAGAACACCGATCATGAACATCCAAGCGATGAAATAGAGGCAAAGGGCAGCCGCAAATACCACAAGAACGTTCAAAAATCGCTTCGGCAAAAGCGGTGTGTCCGGGGTATTTGGGTCTACAACCCGTTCTAGATAAAATTGCTGACGCTGAGCTTCAGCGCGGGCCTGGACGAGGGCGGCGTTGGCCGCAGTCAGGCTTGCCGTGGAAAACTCCTGTTCCACCAGCAGATTTTCATAGCCCCCCATCTTTGATGCGATGCCGTTGCCGTTGCCCACAACCCGGCTATCTTGCGAGGCGATTTGTACGGAGATTGCATTGATACGGCTGCGAAGAGCAGGGATGGACGGGTTGCTTGGCGTCAGGCGGTGCATCAAGTCCAATTGGGCCTGAAGCGCTGCGCGTTCTCCAATCAACGTATTGGCGATCTCCAGCGCGCCACCTGCCTGCTTGCCAGGATCAATCAGCGCCTGCGCATTACGATATTGTGCAAGAGCGATTCGTGCGGTCTTCGCCCTCTGTGTCGCCACTTCGACCTGCTTCTGCGCCTCCACAATACCCTTGCTTTGCGCGCGGCTATTTAGGCGATTAACGAGCGCCTCACTTAGATCGAGCAACTCGCGATTAATGATGTAAGCATCTTGTGGCGTGAAGGCTTCGACCTTGATTGTCGCCGTGCCTGTTTCGGTGTCAATGCGAGCATCGACTCGCTTACCATAATATTTGAACAGACTTTCGAAGCTGCTATCAGCGAAAGGAAGGGGGAACCGGCTCAAGAAATCCGCTTTCCGCGTCGAGAATCGGCCGCGAATGCTTATGTTCTTTTCCAGCGCTTCGAGCGCGTCACGAGAGCGGACGTAGGTCAACACCTCGCTCGTTTGCTCATGGCCGCCAGACATCCCAGTTGTTTGAACCAGATTGGCCAACGTCGACATCTGCGACCGTTTCTGGTCTGGGCTTTTAATGACGAAACGCGATTCCGAAAGATAAACGTCAGACGCGATCAGGCCATAATAGAGCGCCGCCAGAAATGTAGGCAGCGCCACCATCAGCAGGAACCCGCGACGTTTTTTCAGCCAATGCGCTATAGGTGACTGCTGGAGGGGGGCTTCAGCCTCGACCCGGAACGAGGAATTTACGTTCATAATTTTGTGCTGTGCCTCAAGCGAACCTAAGCTGCCTCCCGCTAGGCCAACATCGGTCGGGGCGCAAGGCCAGAACGGTTTGATCGCGGAATCGTTCAAGGCACTATTGTCCATCGCAGAAGCCGGGTGCTAAGGCGTCGATTATTCGAAGCCTCCGAGTTCATGAGCGATGCAAGTCAAGAATATCGTTTATCTATCCCTGCTTATTGGACTTCCAGGGTGCGCCACGCTTCCTTCCAGTGGTCCTACCGGGGGACAAATTGAAAAATCGGCAGCTGCTCCCAAGGATGGGACGGCACCGATCCAGATCGTTCCGATCCACACGATGGCGGACATGCCTGGCGCGGACGCAGTGGCGGAGTTGCTGCCCGAACTGGCGCCCCCTCCGACCGACATGGTTGGTCCGGGCGACGTGCTGGACATCAACATATACGAAGCTGGCGTTTCCTTGTTCTCGGGCGCAGGCGGGTCGGGCCAGATCACGGCCAATCCGGGCGTGCAGGTGCAGAAGCTGCCGCCGACGCGCGTCGACGATCTGGGTGACATCACCATCCCCTATGCCGGCACGCTTCACGTGGCGGGTATCACCACCGGCGAAGTCGAGGCGATAATCCGCAATTCGCTGGCGCGGATGTCGCAGAACCCGCAGGTGATCGTTACGATGAATCAAGCCATCACCAATTCGATCATTGTCGGGGGCGAGGTGGCGAAGCCAGGCAGGCTCGTGCTGCAGACTAACCGGGAAACTCTGTCAGATGTCATTGCGCTGGCGGGCGGCTATCGAGGGAACACCAAGGATCTGTTGCTGCGAGTCGTCCGGGGTGAGCAGAGCGTTGACGTCCGCGTCAATGATCTTGTCGATAATCCCAAGCTGGACGTGCGCGCTTATCCTGGTGACCGGCTGATGCTAATCAACAACCCTCGCACTTATTCTGTGCTGGGTGCTCCAGGACGGGTTGAGGAGGTTCCGTTCAGCCGTTCGTCGGTTTCGCTGGCGGAGGCGGTTGCTAATGCCGGCGGTGTCAATCCGGGCATCGGGAATCCCGCGGCGATCTTCGTCTTCCGCTATGTCCGCGACCAGCTGGGTAATGAGGTGCCAAAGGTGTATCATCTCAACATGATGAAAACCGGCTCCTATTTCCTCGCCCAGCGCTTCGCCATGCGGGACAAGGACGTGCTCTATTTCGGCAATGCGGCGGCAAATCAGCCCAGCAAACTCATTCAGTTGATCAGCCAGCTGTTTTCTCCGATCTTGACGGTCACCGCTGCGGTTCAGACGGTGAAAAACAGCAACTGAGGCTTTTGACGGGCGACGCCATATGATCGCCTGTTTTCTCTGTGCGAAAGTGGGAAGATGGAGATAAGATCCTTCGCGATCTCCGGCGTCAAGCTGTTCACCGCCCGCCATATCGGGGATGAGCGGGGCTATTTCGCGGAGACCTTCCGTGCGGACCTGTTTGCCGCGCATTGCGGAGATTGGACATTCGTCCAAGACAATGAATCGCACAGCGTTCGTCAAGGCACGATCCGCGGCCTGCATTTACAGAGCGATCCGCACGCTCAGGGCAAGCTCGTCCGTTGCACCGCCGGAGCCTTGTTCGATGTCGCCGTCGATATCCGCCGCGGCTCTCCCACCTATGGCCAGTGGGTCGGTGCGATGCTCACCCCCGACAATGGCAAGCAGTTGTGGATTCCGCCGGGCTTTGCTCATGGTTTTTGCTCGACCGAGCCCGATACGGTCATCTGCTATAAGGTGACCAGCTATTACAGCGCCGAGTGCGACAAGGGGCTGCGCTGGGACGATCCGGCGATTGGCATTGACTGGCCTCAAGTCGCTGATCCCGCTACACTTTCGCCGAAGGATCGGCAGCAGCCGCTGCTTGCCGAGCTTCCTGCCTACTTCACCTGGAGCGAATAACCCTATGCGCGTGATCGTTACCGGCGGCGCTGGCTTCATCGGATCAGCCCTCGTTCGCTATTTGGTGCTGGAAAAGGGATACGAAGTCCTGACTGTCGATGCCCTGACCTATGCCGGGTGCGAGGCTTCGCTCAAGGCTGTGGAGGGGCAGGCCAGCCACTGCTTCCTCAAAGCCGACATATGCGATCGCACCGCAATGGACGAGGCGATCGCCGGTTTCCGCCCCGACCGCATTATGCATTTGGCGGCGGAAAGCCATGTCGACCGCTCGATCACCGGCGCGGCCGACTTCATCCAGACCAATGTCGTCGGCACCTTCACGCTGCTGGAGGCAGCGCGCGGTTATTGGAATGGCCTTGCTGGCGCGGAGAAGGACGCCTTCCGCTTCCTCCATGTCTCCACTGATGAGGTCTATGGCTCGCTAGGCGATGAGGGGCTGTTCGCGGAAAGCACGCGCTACGACCCCAGCTCGCCCTATTCGGCTTCCAAGGCCGCGTCCGACCATCTCGCCAAGGCTTGGCAGCGCACCTACGGACTGCCGGTGGTGGTGTCAAACTGCTCAAACAATTACGGCCCTTATCACTTCCCGGAAAAGCTGATCCCGCTCACCATCCTCAACGCGCTCGCAGGCCGCGCGTTGCAGGTCTATGGCAAGGGTGAGAATGTGCGAGACTGGCTCTATGTCGATGATCATGCCCGTGCGCTCGATCTCATCATTGAGAAAGGCATCCCCGGCGAAACCTATAATGTCGGGGGCCGTAACGAGCGGCGCAATATCGACGTGGTGCGCCGGATCTGCGCCGTGCTGGATGAGTTGGTCCCCGCCGATGCGCCGCGCGAAAGACTGATCGAGTTCGTCACCGATCGTCCCGGCCATGACGCGCGTTATGCAATCGATGCGACTAGGCTGGAAACTGAACTGAGCTGGCGCGCGCAGGAGAATTTCGACAGCGGTATCGAGAAGACGGTGCGCTGGTATCTCGAAAATGATTGGTGGTGGCAGCCGTTGCGCGATCGTTATGACGGCCAGAGGCTCGGCCTGAACGCTGCACCCGCGCCCGCCGGAGTGGCTGCGTGAGGATTGCCGTCACCGGCAAGACCGGGCAAGTCGTCACCTGCCTGATCGAAAAGGGTACGGCCGCCGGGCATGAGGTGATCGCGCTGGGCCGTCCCGAGCTGGACCTAGCCGATTCCGCCTCCGTCGCCCGCGTGCTGGAGACTGCGGTGCCTGACGTCATCGTCTCGGCCGCCGCCTATACCGCGGTCGACAAGGCGGAAAGTGAGAGCGACCTCGCTTATGCAGTGAATGGCGCCGGTGCCGGTGCGGTGGCCCAGGCGGCCAGCGCGCTGAGCGTTCCGCTGGTCCATATCTCGACCGACTATGTTTTCGACGGCACGCTTGATCGCGCATATGTCGAGAGCGATCCGACAGGGCCCACGGGTGTCTATGGCGCTTCGAAGCTGGCGGGGGAGCGGGCGGTTCTGGCCACCCATGGCGACAATAGCGCGCTGCTCCGTGTAGCCTGGGTTTATAGTCCATTCGGCGCGAATTTCGTGAAGACGATGCTCCGCCTTGCGGCCGATCGGAACGAAGTATCGGTGGTCGCCGACCAGCTCGGCAACCCGACCAGCGCGCTGGAGATAGCCGATGGTATTCTGCGGGTAGCTACCAATCTGGTGGCTGATAGCAACCCGGCCCTGCGCGGCGTCTTCCACCTGACCGCCAGCGGTGAAGCCTCCTGGGCGGACTTTGCCGAGGCGATCTTCGCCGCCTCGGCCGATAAGGGCGGAGCGACGGCACTGGTCAAGCGTATCACCACCGCCGATTATCTAACGCCCGCCACGCGGCCTGCCAATTCGCGGCTCGACTGTGGTCTCATAGCAAAGGTCCATGGCGTGGCCTTGCCCGACTGGCACCAATCGCTGAACAGTGTGATGGCCCGCCTGCAACTGATAGCGAACTGAATTGCTCATCTAAAGGGAAGATCGACGCATGAAGGGTATCATCCTCGCTGGTGGCAGCGGCACCCGTCTCTACCCCATGACGCTGGCGACTTCGAAGCAGCTAATGTCGGTCTATGACAAGCCCATGATTTATTATCCGCTGAGCACGCTGATGCTGGCGGGAATCCGCGAGGTGCTGATCATCTCGACTCCGCGCGACCTACCTGCTTTCCGAGCGCTGCTGAGCGATGGCTCACAATGGGGCATGCGCTTCGAATTCGCCGAGCAGCCGAGCCCCGACGGGCTGGCGCAGGCCTATATCATCGGCGCCGATTTCGTGGCGGGGCAACAGTCGGCGCTGATCCTGGGGGATAACATCTATTATGGCCACGGTCTGCCCGAATTGCTCGCTAGCGCATCGGCGCGTAAGCAAGGGGCGAGCGTCTTCGCCTATCATGTTAACGACCCCGAGCGCTATGGCGTGGTGAGCTTCGACGACTCCAAAAGGGCCGTCAGCATCGAGGAGAAGCCGAGGCATCCCAAGTCGAACTGCGCCGTCACTGGCCTCTATTTCTATGACGAGCAGGTGGTGGACATCGCCGCTAATCTTGAGCCGTCACCTCGCGGTGAACTGGAGATCACCGACGTAAATCGCGTCTATTTGGAACGCGGGCAGCTGAATGTGGAGATCATGGGCCGCGGGTTTGCCTGGCTGGACACCGGCACGCCAGACAGCCTGCTCGATGCGGCGGAATTCGTTCGCATTCTAGAGAAGCGGCAGGGCTTCAAGATCGCCAGCCCGGAGGAAATCGCCTTCCGCCAAGGGTTCATCGGTGTGGCGGAGTTGGAGCAGGCGATCGGGAAGCTTGGCAAGTCGGATTACGGTCAATATCTGCACGGGATTTTGTCCGAACCTTAGTTATTCCTTGACCACGGATATTGCTGCTGCAACCCTTAGAAGATGTCGCCGATAGAACGAGCTGCCCGCGCTCTGTGCAAACTCGAAGGTCATCCTGATGATGGCGAGCGTGAGTGCCAGTCTTCATGGCCAAGCTATCTGCCCCAGGTCCGGGCCGTCCTGGAGGCGATTCATGAGCCGAGCCTGCGAATGATGGAAGCAGGAGCGACCATCATCAGATATGTCGGACCGGAAGAATCATCGTCCGGTTACCAAGGCGATGCAGCCAATGCATGGCGGTTCATGATCGACGCGATGCGGGAGGATCTGTCTCCTTCGGAATAGCCGATATTCCCCCGATCTGCGGGCGCAGCGTGTGCTCTGGCGGGTAGGCTGCACAAGGCACTACCCAAGGATCGTACCGCCAAAGCAGCGCTGCTGGCGCTGTCCCGTGTGGCGATGCTGTCTGCCACGTTTAAACTGCGCACCGGCTGCACAAGTCGGCCGCAATAAGAACTAGATCATCGAAATCGCTCAAATTTAAGCCTGCAATATTGACCCGGTTTGGAATGAATATCCAGTGTCGATTGACAAAGCGCGGCCTGAAGGGGAACCGCCGCAATGGCGGAATTGCTGGAGCGGGTAGCGGGGATCGAACCCGCATCACAAGCTTGGAAGGCTAGTGCTCTACCATTGAGCTATACCCGCCCGCAGGTCCAGCGCCCTGCCATCTTTCAGCGGCGCTCGTCAACATCAAAAACTCGCCCGCGAACCACGGGGCTGCCCACGTCCTTAGACCGTTGTCAGTCCAGCTTGTTGATGGAATCCCGCATGTGATCCACGCTGACGCTGGAGTAGCGCTGAACCATCCGCAGCGACTTCCATCCGCCCAAGTTCATGATGGTGATGAGGTCGATCCCCGCCATCACGCAGTGGGATGCCCAATGATGGCGCCAGTCATGGACGGTGAAATCCTCGATCCCTGCGCGCTGGCAGGCGGTGGCATGCTGGTTCTTGATCGGGTTGCCACCGGGGATCTTCGCCTTGCGGGTGTCGGAATAAGGTTCACCGAACCGGTTGAGGAAAACATGTTCCTTTGTGGGCCGCCCCTGCTTCTCCCAGATCGGGCGCAGCACGTCCATCACGCGGGGATGCATCGGCACGGACCGGATGATCGCATTTTTTGTGTGATTGAGCCGGATCGATCCCTCGTGCATATCGACGCCCTCGACGCCCCACTGCAACTGCAATGCGGTTTGGATGCGTGGACCATGGAAGGCGAGCATGGTGATGATCGGCTGGATGTGAGGCGAGTAGGCTGCGATCAGCCGGTCGCGGTCTTCCTTGCTGAGGAAGCGCACTCGCTCATTGTTGAACGGGATAGCCTTGATCCGCAACGGCGGGAGATCATGCAGTTCATGATAGACATTGATCGCCGCCTGAAACACTGAGCGATAGCGGTCCTGGCCCGCCGGATCATGGCCGGTAAGATAGGCGCGGCGAAAATGCTCCCACGCCTGCTTGGGCTCGCGCAGGCTGAAGTCGCCGATGAGGCCATTGAGCTTGCCGATGCGCAGGACGTCGGACGCACATGGGGGCTTTGCCTTCGTCAGGTAGCTGTCGAAAGCCTGGGCGATGGTTCCCTGCGCGACGAGAGCGGCCGGACCGAACATCAGCTGGTGACGCAACTTCGTCTCATGTTCAGCCATCAGGTGCGACGCAGCATCTGCGTCACTCGTTCCTGAACTGAATTCTTTGACGACGATGCGCTTTTTGCCGAGCGCAACGGTGCCTCGGATGTAGTAGATGCCGTTCTTCCCGCGGCGACGCATGGTGAGCATGTGAGACTTTCCATTAGCAGGCGAAACTGCGCTTCGCTCGCCCGGATTTTTCCGCCCACCCTGACATATGGCACGCTATATTTCTTGAACGTTCGGCGCATCCATTTCGCGGGATCGGCGCTGGTCAAGCTAAGCCGTGACAGGATATCCTGCGGGGTGAGAAGGGACTCCCGGAGACCAGCGGTTAATGCGCGCGGTGGCAGTTCCTCTTCAGGCGAATCTGCTGGGATCACGGCTGCCCCTGGTTGGCCTCATTGACACTCCAAAACATCGGATTGCGCAGCCACTCGTTCACGGCCGACTCCCGCCAGCCCATGCAGCGCGCAGCGATGCGCACCTGGCGGGGAAAGGTCCCGGCCTGGACCTTGCGGTAGAGCGTCGCCCGGCTGAGGCCGGTGCGCTCGAGCACGCTGGTGAGGCGAAGGATGCGGTCGGGTGGCTGATCGGTCATGGCAAGATCCTGTCTGCTGCGACGTGTAATGCGTGCCCCTGAGCACCAGAATTATCGGGCGGAGGTGCGCCGTCAATCGGGTGAGAAGGATCAGATCGGCCCAAATCGGGGCCTATCGGAGCACAGGACATCACGGCGTGGGATCGGCGACCAAAATAAATTTCAGGCCGTTTGATAGAATCCATGCCGCCGCTGCCAGCTGAGATCTGCTGAGCGATGTCGGCCTGCAGCAGAGCGCCCGTTTTCGTCGTGCGCACGTGATCTGATTCGGTTTTTTGGGGCGACCTTTCGGACGCCCGTGCGGTCATCCCGCGTGCTAGCGCGATGGCGTGTGTGCCTCCGGTTTCGGTCAGGCGAGTGGGCGTCGCTTGTCCCTAGCCCCGCCTCGGCATCCTGCAACCCTTAGCTGCGCAAGGGTCCTCCATGTGCATTGCGGCCCTGCGGGTGCAGGCCGCCTTTATCGGCGGCGCTCTTGGACCGCTCCTGCCGCCCACCCGCCCTTCCGGCGCCGGTTGCGGTGGTTTGAAGAAGGAGCGAAGAGATGCGCACGAACGAACGTCACAGCCTCTATGGCGAAGTCACCTCCCGCATCATCGCGGAGCTGGAACATGGCAGGCTACCTTGGGTGCAGCCCTGGGACGCAAGCAACTGTCCCTGCGCCATGCCGCAGAACGCGGTGACGGGCCGGCGATATTCGGGGATCAACATCCTGATCCTCTGGGCCACCGTGATCGAGCGTGGCTTTGCCGGGCAGCGCTGGCTGACCTACAAACAAGCCGAAGCTGCAGGAGGCCGTGTCCGCAAGGGCGAGAAAGGGACGGTGGTCTGCTATGCTGATAGGTTCATGCCCAAGTCCGAACAGGAACGGGCAGGGGAGGAGGAGCGCGATCCAAGGACGATCGCCTTTTTGAAGCGCTTTACCGTCTTCAACATCGACCAGTGCAAGGATCTGCCTGATGAGCTGACGCAAATAGCCGAAGTCCCAGGTCCTTTGGTGTCGATTGCCGAGGCTGACGGCATCATTAGGCAGAGCGGCGTCGATCTCCGCATTGGCGGTAACGAAGCCTATTATTCCCCGTCAGGTGACTATGTCGCTGTTCCGCTCCAAATGGCTTTCCATGCCTCCATGTTGATGGCGGAGTAAAATGCCCCGGATCGGACATTTGAAAATTCCCCACTTCTTCTGATTGGCCCTTGTCCGGGGCGAGCCCCGGACAAGGGCCAAAG
>NZ_JBHSFZ010000027.1:0-28055 GCF_042654265.1 Sphingobium tyrosinilyticum
AGCTCAAGGAAATGGGCGTCGCAGGCGTGTTCGGCGCAGGATCCAAAACCGAAGACATCATCGCCTTCGTGCAAAATGAAGGCAATCCACAAAGATGATGTGACATGCCCAGCATTAGGCCAGACAATCGGGCAATATGATGACATTGGACCAAAGAGATATGCAACGGGTGTTTTCTCATAGGAGATGATTGGATGAGCATCGAAGATCGCCTGAACATTCAGGAACTTAACTTCAAATATGCGCTCTACGTTGACACATTCGAACCGGACAATTGGGCTCAGATATTCGCGCCTGACGCGGTCCTCGATGAGAGCGCATTTTTTGCAGACGCGCTGTTTGCCGGCAGGGACGCGATCCGTTCTTATGGTGCGAAGATCAAGGAAAATGTTCATCACATCATCCATTTGATCACAAACCACATCATTTCGGACCTCACTGCAACGTCGGGGCGGGGAACGGCGTTTGCGCTTGTCGAAACCATGCGCAAAACTGGGGAGCGTCTGCGCTTCTATGTTCGATATGACGATGAATATGTGAAAATCGGCGACAGCTGGCTGATCGCGAAGCGGAAATTGGACAAGTCGCTCCCGCCGGAGAAGGTGACTTCTGCAACTTGAGCGGAAATCGTGTGCTCGCCTTCGATGTGCCCCGCTTAACACACGGCTCCTGCCGAAGACGAGGAAATCTTCACTTTAGCATAATGTAACATCGCAAGGGTGGTGGAATGGCTGGCAGGCCTGCCATCCGCATAAAACTGGCGCTTCCGCGCGAAGCTGATCGGAGTGTGCTTGTTGATTACCGTTAGAAGTGACCCGCCTGATGGTTATGTTTCGGATGTCATAGGTGGGTCAAGATGCGGGTTTCTCCTTTCTGGTTTTGGCCTAGTGGGCGGAGCTGTTCTTGAACCGGAAGCTATCGTTGCCGGTCTCCAGGATGTGGCAGTGATCGGTGAGCCGATCGAGCAGCGCGGTGGTCATCTTGGCATCGCCGAACACGGTAGCCCATTCGCCGAAGCTCAGGTTGGTGGTGATGATGACGCTGGTGCGCTCGTAGAGTTTGCTCAGCAGGTGGAAGAGCAGCGCGCCGCCCGGAGGCGCTGAACGGCAGAGAGCCCAGTTCGTCCAGGACGAAGAGATCGGAGTGCACGAGCCGGTTGGCGATCTGCCCGGTTCGCCCCTGGGCCTTTTCCTGTTCGAGGGCGTTGACCAACTCGACCGTGGAGAAGAAGCGGACGCGCTTTCGGTGATGCTCGATAGCCTGAACACCCAGCGCCGTGGCGACATGGGTTTTGCCGGTGCCCGGGCCGCCGACAGCACCACATTGTCGGCGACATCGATAAAGTCGCATCGATGCAACTGGCGCGCCAGCGCCTCATTCACCTCGCTGCTGGCAAAGTCGAAGCCCGCCAGATCGCGATAGGCCGGGAACCGCGCGAACTTGAGCTGATAGGCCACGGACCGGACCTCTCGTTCGGCCGTCTCGGCTTTCAGCAACTGGGAGAGGATTGGCACCGCCGCCTCGAAGCGGGCGATCCCTGCTGCATGAGGTCGGTCACAGCCTGGGCCATGCTGGGCATTTTCAGGCCGCGCAGCATCACGACGAGGGCGCCGGTGGCGGGATCATGACGCATGACGGTTCTCCCGGCGCAGGGCATCGTAGCGTTCGACATTGGCCATCGGCTCACTGACCAGCCTCAACGCCTGTGGCACCGTCACCGGCGGCGTCGAGAGCGGTTTTCCATCGAGCAGCCGGTGCAGCAGGTTGAGGATGTGCGTCTTGGTCAGAACGCCTGCATCCAGCGCCATGGCGACGGCGGTCAGCACCGCCTGCTCGTCATGATGGAGGACCAGCGCCAGGATCTCGACCATCTCCCTGTCGCCGCCGGGATTGCGCAGCAGATGCCGTTGCAGGCGTTGGAAGGGCTCGGGCAGCTCAAGGAAGGGCGCGCCGTTGCGCAGGGCGCCGGGCTTGCGTTGAACGACGGCGAGATAATGACGCCAGTCATAGACGGTGTGGCCGGGACCGTCATGGGATCGGTCGATGATGCGCTGATGCTCGCATATGACCTGTCCCTCTGCGACGACCAGGAAGCGATCGGGATAGACCCGAAGGCTGACGGGCCGATTGGCGAAGGACGCCGGAACGCTGTAACGGTTGCGTTCCAAGTGGATCAGGCAGGTCGGGGACACCCGTTTGCCATATTCGACAAAGCCATCGAACGGTCTGCCCACCGGCATCAGGCTTTCCACTTCATCGGCCCAGGCATCGGCGACCGAACCCGGTTCGCCCGTGCGGGATATCCTGCCACAGCTCCTTGCAGCGCTCCTCCAGCCACAGGTTCAGGGCATCCAGGCTTTCCGCCTGCGGCGTGGGTTGCCATAGCCGATGACGGGCATCCTGAACATTCTTCTCGACCTAGCCCTTTTCCCAGCCCGCTGCCGGATTACAGAACTCGGCCTCGAACAGATAGTGACTGACCATGGTGAGGAAGCGGTTGTTGACGTTGCGCTCCTTGCCGCACCCGACCTTGTCGACGGCAGTGCGCATATTGTCGTAAATCCCACGGCGCGGAACGCACCCAGCACGCGGAACGCATGATTATGGGCGTCGAACAGCATCTCGTGGGTCTGGAGCAGATAGGCCCGCACGAGGAAGGCCCGGCTGTAGCTGAGCTTGAAGTGGGCGACCTGCAGCTTGGTGCGCACGCCGCCGATGATCGCCCAATCCTCGCTCCAATCAACTGGAATGCTTCCCCCGGTGCGAAGGACAGCGGCACGAATGTCCCGCGCCCGCTCATCTGTTGCTCACGACGATAATCATCGCGCCAGTCCCGGGCAAGGCCGCCACCCGATTGTAGAAGCCGTCATAGCCCAGGCTGACCAGATCGGCATGCAGCTGCTTCATCGTCCGCTTCTGCTTGCGGGTCCGACCCATCTCCCGTCTCAGCCAGGCCGACAGCCGCTCCGCGAACGGGTCCAGTTTGCTCGGTCGATCGGGCACCTTGAACCGCGGCTCAATCGTGTCCGAACGTAGATATTTACGGATCGTATTACGTGACAGCCCGGTACGCCGCGCAATCTCGCGGATCGAAAGATGATCGCGGAAATGCCAGCGCCGGATAACGCTCAATAACGCCATGTCCAACACTCCATGACCCCTCGCTCGCCAAAGCCAGGGGTGAGTTCAACATGGGTCACTTCTCGGTGGAAATCCCGGGTCACTTCTCAACGGTAATCAACATGCAGACTTCCCACTGTTCTCGCGGAACAGCGCGCGTCGGGTTCTTCCCCCCCTCGTTTCGCTTTTCTGGCGCGGCCCACCGACGTCCGTAGACATAGGCTCCAGCATAAGCAGGGTTTTTCAGAATATTGAGCACACGCGCATCGGTTGCATTGCGCCAGGCTAGTTCGTGGGGCGCCGGTCCCTTCAACGGCCTGACCGGCGGGGCAAGATCGGCCCGGCGCAGATAGCGCACCACCGCCTTTGCGGTTCCCAGTCGCGTGAAGATGTCGAACAAAAGTCGGATGCGCTCTTGAACCTGGACATCGAGATTGAGCATGATTCCGCCGGCCGGCGCGTAGATCAGCCCTGCAGCATGATTGCCTGCATCTACTTAGCCGGCATCAGCGCGGCATCAAGATGCTTATTCTCAATAATGGCAGGCAAGCATTATGTTAAATCCGGGCCAGCGTTGCTCATATGATGGGGTGGGCTCGCTGGGATGGAGTTGTCCAAATTGTTCAGGCGTATTTCGCCGACGTTTTAGCGGCGACTTCCTCCGCCGTCACGCCCGGAGCGAGTTCGACGAGCTTGAAGGGGCTGTCATAGTCTGCGCGCATGAAGACGCACAGGTCCGTGACGATCATGTCGACCACATTCTTTCCGGTCAGCGGCAGGGTGCAGGCCGGGATGAATTTGGGCGATCCATCCTTGGATGTGTGCTCCATGACGACGATGATCTTCTTGACGCCCGCGACCAGGTCCATCGCGCCGCCCATGCCCTTTATCATCTTGCCGGGAATCATCCAGTTGGCGATGTCGCCATTCTCTGCCACTTCCATCGCGCCCAGCACGGTCAGGTCGATATGCCCGCCCCGGATCATCGCGAAACTGTCGGCGCTGGAGAAATAGGCCGATTGCGGCAATTCACTGATCGTCTGCTTGCCCGCATTGATGAGGTCAGCGTCCTCCTCGCCCTCATAGGGGAAGGGACCGATGCCCAGCATGCCATTCTCCGACTGGAGCGTCACCTCGACGCCATCGGGAATATGGTTCGCCACCAGCGTCGGAATGCCGATGCCGAGGTTCACATAGAAACCGTCCTGCAGTTCCTTGGCCGCCCGCGCGGCCATTTCATCACGGCTCCAGCCTTTGGTTTCCTGGGCCATTATGCGGTCTCCCTCTGGCGAACGGTGCGGAATTCGATCTTCTTGTCGTAAGGCGCGCCGACGATCATGCGCTTCACATAAATGCCCGGCAGATGGATCGCATCGGGATCGAGGCTGCCGGTCGGCACCACTTCCTCGACTTCGGCCACGCAGATCTTCGCGGCGGTCGCCATCGGCTGGTTGAAATTGCGCGCGGTCTTGCGGAAGATCAGATTGCCGCTCTCATCGGCCTTCCAGCCCTTGATGATCGCCACGTCCGCGAAGATGCCGCGTTCCAGAATATAATCCTGCCCGTCGAAGCTTTTCACTTCCTTGCCCTCGGCCACGGCGGTCCCGACGCCGGTCTTGGTATAGAAGCCCGGAATGCCCGCGCCCCCCGCCCGGCAACGTTCGGCCAGCGTGCCCTGGGGGCAGAACTCCACCTCCAATTCGCCGGCCAGAAATTGCCGCTCGAATTCCTTATTCTCCCCGACATAGGAGGAGATCATCTTCTTCACCTGCCGCGTGCGCAGCAACTTGCCCAGACCCTCGCCATCGATCCCGGCATTGTTGGAGGCGATGGTCAAATCCTTGACGCCCGAATCCCGGATCGCGTCGATCAGCCGTTCCGGAATGCCGCACAGCCCGAAACCGCCCGCGCACAAATGCATCCCGTCAAAGAGAAGGCCCTCCAACGCACTCGCAGCATCGAGGTAAAGTTTTTTAATCATACCGTAGTTCTCGATTCCCCCGCCGCCTTATTCGTAGCTGAACTCCGCGAGCCCATCGGCTACCTTTTGGGTGAAGCGGGCGGCGTCGGCGCCGTTGATCACGCGATGATCGTAGCTGAGCGACAGTGGCAGCATCAGCCGCCAATTTATCCCACCGTCTGCACCAGGCATGGGACGCGGCTGAAGCTTGGTCAGGCCCAGAATGGCGACCTCCGGCGCATTTATAATCGGCGTGAAGCCGGTGCCGCCAATATGTCCGAGCGAAGAGACGGTCATGCTTCCGCCCGCCATTTCCGTCATGGACAGACCTTTGGTCCTCGCCTTGGTTGAAATGGCTTGGATTTCCGCCTGTATCTCTGCTGCAGACTTCATATCGCAATCGCGAACTACGGGCACTAGCAATCCTTGGGGTGTGTCCACCGCAACGCCGATATGAGTGTAGGATTTCCGCACGATAGTCTTCCCGTCCGCCAAAAGCGAACTGTTGAACAGGGGAAAGGCGGCCAATGCTTCTGCAAGTGCCTTGACGACCGGAGCGAGGAGTGTTGCCTTCGCTCCTGGATTGGCTGCGTTCCAGCGCTTGCGATCCGCTTCCAGATCAGTCACGTCGGCTTCGTCATGATGGGTGACATGCGGAATGGCCACCCAGTTTCGGCCGAGGAAGGATGCTGTCAGCTGCTGAATGCGGCCGAGCGGTTCGATCGTGACCGGGCCGAATTCAGCGAAGTCATATTCGGGCCAGGGCGCAAGGTGATTGAGCAGCGTGTTCATGCACAAACTCCGTGGAATATCTGAAGGAGGAAATCTACCACCTGGTTCAGGAACCAGGCTCTAGTAAATTTCTAGTCTACGGCTGCTAAGAAGCATCCTAACTAAGTTATTTCGTCAATTGACGAGCTAAGCGGGCGGAAACACGAGCGGCCCGGTGCGGCCGCTCGTGCAAAGCTATGATCAACAGAGGGCAGAAAACTGCATTACGACGCTCACCGCCACCTGCGATCAGAAGCGATATTCCGCGCGAACGCCGTATGTACGCGGCTTGGCGGCGTTGAAGTTCACACCATAGGGCGCGCCAGTCGTGATGTTGGTCGTGTACCGCTTGTTAAACGCGTTATCCAGGTAGAAGCCCAGACGCAGCTGATCGCCCGGAGGGCTGACATAGCCCGAGAAGTTGGCGACGACATAGCCCTTCTGCTGGTCCAGGCCCAGCGGACCACCGGCGCCCGGCCAGAATAGGAAGCGCGAGCGATACTGCGCGACGCCCGCTAGATTGGCGCGCCAGCTCCCGATGTCAAACGTGTAGCTGCCGTTCAGCGACGCCGTTATGCGCGGTGCGTGCGGAACCCGGGTGCCCGACAGATCAATCGAGCAGGGATAGAGAGTGGCGCCCGGAGCTTGGGTGTTCAACGTGCCCGTGGGATCGAAACAGATCTGCGACGCGTTGGGGTAGCTTTCATATTCAGCGTGTAGATAGGCAGCTGAAGCGCCGATGACGAGGCCGCGCATCGGATCGCCGTTGATCTCCAGTTCCGCGCCATAACCTTCGGCCGCGCCGACATTCTCGGTCCTTGTGCCCGCACCCGTTGCGTCGATGATCTGCTGCTGGAGCCCCTTGTTCTTGTAGTAGAAGACAGCGAGGCTGCTGCGCAGCTTGCCCCCAAGCGCCGAGTTCTTGATCCCGACTTCGTGGTTGAACACCTTTTCCGGGTTGATCGCGTTGCCGGGGAACGGAGCGGGCGTAGAGAATCCGCCTGCCTTGAAGCCGCGCGTGAAGCTGTAATAGACGTTCAACGGGCCGTTGTCCCAAGCGAGCACGAAACGGGGCGTGAAAGCACGGAACGAGGCCGAGCTGTTGAAGGCTGCCGGCGCGCCGAACAACTGGAAGCCGGTGCTGTTCGTCACCGACAGATCGCGCTCGTCATAGGTGTAGCGGCCGCCGGCCGTGACCTTGATCTGGTCGGTCAGCTTGTAGGTGCCCTCCACGAAGGCCGAAACGGACTGGGTCTTCACATTGGCATTGTTGCGCGGATAGGAACCGGCACCCGTCAGAGCGAAATCATAAGCTGATCCGGTCAGCGCGATATCCAGGAAGCTCTTGTCGTAGAAGTAGTTGACGCCGAACAAATAGTTGAACGGGCCTTCCAGATTCGATGTGACTTGGATTTCCTGCGAGTAGGACTTGCCGCCATTGCGCGGCACCGCGAAAATGAAGACGTTTTCAGGGTTAAAATCGTTGTCCGCGTACTGCTCACTAAAATTGGTGAAATAGGTGGTGGTGCTGCTCAGATCGAAATCGCCGAGGCTCAAGTCGGCGCGCAGATCGGCGCGGAACATGCGGTTGTAATAAGGGCCGGTGTCAGTCTGAACCCCTTCATAGAACCCGCCCGGCGTCTGGCCGGTCGACTGGCAGACGTAACAAGTCGGCGCACCCAGTAGGAGTTCGTCATTATAGTTGCGCGCCTTGCTGCGCTGCCATTCCACACCGCCGCTCAGGCTGAAGCTATCGGTCGGCTCCCACTTGAACCGACCGCGCGCGGTATAATTGTTCTGGGCGGCCAACTTGGTGCCGTCGAGGTTGGTGATGTAGCCGTCTTCCTTCTTGAAGCGGCCGGCGAAGCGGACGCTCAGCGTGTCCGACACGGGCACGTTCAGCATGCCGTCGATCTGCTTGTGATCGAAACGGCCATATTCAGCGAGGATGCGGCCTTCGAACTTGTCAGTCGGGGCGGCGCTGTTGATGCGGATAACGCCGCCGGTCGCGTTGCGGCCGTAAAGTGTGCCTTGAGGCCCGCGGAGCACTTCGATCGTCCCAGGGTCGACGAGGTCCAAAAGCGAATTCACTCCACCCGCTCTAGGGATGTATGCGCCATCGAGGTAGATCGCGACCGGAGATTCAAGGCCAGGCGTCGAGTATTGGATGCCGACCCCGCGAATGAATAGCGAAAGGAAGCCGCTGGCTTGCGTGAAATCGGTGCCGGGCATGGCGAGCTGAATGTCCCGCATGTTGCGCAGGCCGAGCTGGGTTGCTATTTCGGGAGAAACAGCCGTGATCGCCACCGGCACATCCTGAAGGCGCTCAGAGCGACGCTGAGCGGTGACGATGATGTCGCCAACGGCCGGCGCTTCGGCTGCCTGAACCGCCTGAGCAGGCTCGCTATCCTTTGCTTGGACCGGCGCCACGGTGGTGAGCCCCAACAGACAGGATGTGCCCCACAACAGTCTGGTCTTTATATTGGTTTTCATTACGTCCCCTCTCGATACATTGTTGAGAGCAGCCGTTATGGCCGCACTCCTGAAACGCGGAGATCGTGACAGCCAGGCGTAGGATTGATATCCTATAAAGGACGACCATCTTTGACGCGAGGCCAGCACAGCAACTCCCAAGAGTGATGCTTAAATTGTCTCGGACCTAAATACTAGCCGTTCAGGCCTGAGCCGAAAAATTCGTCTGCAAACCCCTCAACTGTGGCCGCACGGTCACAGAAACGCTCCTCATCTTCTGTGATGATCCGCTGGAAGCCCGGGTCTTGGCCGATCCTGATCAGTTCCTGCAGCGCGGCTTCATCCTTGATCGTGTAGACCGCAACCGCATCGTAACAGGTTCCACTGTCATGCCCTGCATCCGCATCGGGCCGACCATGGTAGAGGTTGTTCAGGTTCTGCGGATAATAGCGCCGGAATTCCTGTATCAGGTGGCCGATCCGTTCGCCACACAGCGGCACATGGACATTCTCATAATGGTTGCGGAAATCTTCGAAGGACATCCCTTCCTTCTTCTTAATGAATACGATCATCTTCTTCATGAGGAACTCCTAATCTTGTATCTGAACTGGTCCGACAGGTGGCGGCGCTTCAGCCCGATAGCGAGCCGACCGCATTCCCCTCTTCAGCGTTCAGCGACCAGTCCTGCTTGGCGGCCCATTCCCGAAGCGTGATCGTGCGCACCGGGATGTCTTCAAGCACCGGCTTCATGTCGACCTGGAACGGCCGATGGGGCGATTCATTGTTGAAGGTGTAGAAATGCCCCATTGCCTGCGCGTAGAAATCGCGCGGCATGACCGCGGCGAGCCCGACCTCCTCATGGACGCGGGCGCCCCATTCATAGGGATCTTCATATTCGTAGGTAATCGGCCGATGGAGAGTGGACGACAGGATGTCGACGACCTCTTCCACCGCCAGGGTCTCGGCCCCGCCGATCGCGATCCGCCGCCCGATCAGGTCGTCCTTCGTCAAAGCTGCGACCATGAATTTCGCGACATCATCCATGGCAATCCAGTTCGCCAGCAAACCGGGCCGCTGGCAGTAGCGATAGAGGCTATGCTTAATCAGATTGGGCTTGGCGAAGCGAGTGAGCAGATTGTCCATGAAGAGCACGGGACGGAAGATCGTCACATCAAGGCCGGAGCTGGCGATGATATTTTCCAGCTCCAGCACCGCGTCGTAAAAAGGCTCGCCACACGGCTCATCAGGAGCCCACATCATGGAATTATGGACGATCCGGCGAACCCCGGCCTGCTTTGCGGCGGCGACAAGGTTATGAGCATAGTCGGGGGATTTTTCGCCCGCTAGTGACGGAATGGCGCTCAGAATGGCATCCGCTCCGGCAAATGCGGCCTGGAGCGCGGCGACGTCCGAAAAGTCCGCATTGACGACTTCCGTGCCGCGGAACTCGTCGCGCATGAAGATATCGCTGCTTCGCGAGATCGCGAGGGGAGAATGGCCCTGCGCGAGCAGTTCTCGCACCTCCGCCTGACCCATGCGGCTGCTCGCGCATAATACAGCTACGGTCTTCTTGTCGCTCATCATTCAAATCCTCTCGACCGATAGGGCGGGTGACCTGCCTCCGCCATGTTCCCAATCTAGTTCCGGAGCCTGTTCCGATCCGATCGCGTCGGCACGGATGCTCCTGGACCTTATTGTGCCGCCTTCTCCACGCAGAGGATGACCCCACCTGCCGTTGAAGTCGTCAGGCCGTCGCTCCGGCGAGATGCCCCTCGCGGATGGCGGCCTGCAGATAACGGGGCGAGTTTGCATCGCCGACAACATACATGTGGGCAACGCGGCCCATCAGCCCGTCATACACGTCCCGGTTCTGCCGGTTGCCGGAAACCAGGACCACGGTGTCAGCCGGTAGCACCGTCGAGTCCTGCAGCGTCGCCTGCAGATGGGCCGGGCCGACCACGACCTGCCCGTCTTCTATGGCGATGCCGCGGGTACGGATCATGTAGCGGAAGGGCTTGCCCTGCATGCGCTGCAGGAACGGGTCGAGCATGAGCGTCGGCCAGACCAGCGGTGCAATTTCGCGCTTGGGCGTCACGTAGACGACTTCCAGGCCTTGGTTGATCAGGAACTCCGCCGATCCCAGCGCTTCATAATGGCCAACATCGTCGATCACCACGGCCGTCTTGCCCAGCTGAGCGGGCGTCATCATGAAAAGCTCGGTCGAAGATATGACGCCGCGCCGTTCGACGCCCGTGATCGGCTCGCCGGGGTGGGAGATCTGCACCCCATCCATCCGTTCCAGTGCGCCGGTGGCGACGACTACGGAATCCGGGGCCATGGCGAGGACGTCGTCGGCCTCGACATAGGTGCTGAGTTGAACCTCGACGCCCAGGCGATACACTTCCTCTTCGAGCCAGGTGATGATGTCGATCATCTGATGCCGCGTCGGCGCCTTTGCCGCGGCGCGCATCGACCCGCCGAGATGGCAATTGGCTTCCACCAGCGTGACATTGTGCCCGCGCAGCGCTGCCACTCGAGCCGCCTCAAGCCCCGCCGGGCCGCCGCCCACGACCACGACCTTGTGCGGCTGTTCTGCGGGCTTGAGCAAATGGTCGCCGCGCTCAAGCTCATGCCCGGCACCTGCATTGACCGCGCATTCGATGGGCAGGCCGAACATCTGGTTGGTCACGCAGGCCTGGTTGCAGGCGATGCACGGGCGCACCTTGTCGGGCTCACCAGCGAGGCTCTTGGACACTAAATAGGGGTCAGCTATCATCGCCCGAACAAGGCCGACCATGTCGGCATCGCCCGCACGAATGACCTGGTCGCATTCCTCCAGCGTCCGGAACCGCCCCGTGACCAGCGTCGGCAGCTGGACATTATGGGTGATCGGGGTGCTGTAAGGCAGTTCATAGCCGACCGGCTCATTCATGCCGCCGATCATCTTGTCGTTGCGATTATAGCTTCCGAGCGAAAGGTTCACATAATCGATGAGGCTCTCGGCCTCCAGCATATGCGTCAGCTTCAGATAGTCCTCTAGGCTGAGGCCGTTTTCGATAAGATCAGTCGCGACTCGGATCCCGACGACAAAGTCCTTGGACACCGCATTCCGGATCGCGCGCATCATCTCCATTATGAAGCGCGCGCGATTCTCGAAGCTGCCGCCATATTCGTCTTCCCGCTTGTTGCTGTTGGGAGAGAAGAACTGGGCGGGAAGATAGCCGTGTGCGCCGTGAATATCGACGCCATCCAGGCCATATTGCTCCATGCGACGGGCGCAATCGGCGTAGCAGCCGATAATATCATCGATCATCACCTTGGTCATGGGCGTGGGAACGACGCCATTTGCGACATTGGCGATATCGGACGCACTCCAGGGGGGCGAACCATCGCGGGGACCAAAGGCGGCGCCGGCGTGCCAGAGCTGCTGGAACAGCGTCGTCCCGTGCCGCTTGATGCGGTCGGCAAAGGCGCGCATGCCGTCCTCGACCTCAGGCTTGTATATGTCGAGGTTCAACGCGGTCGAAGGATGCACCGAGCCGATTTCACTGATGATCAGCCCCACGCCGCCGCGCGCCCGCTCCTCATGATAGGTGATGAGCGCATCGGTCATCGCCCCCCAGCCGATGCCGGTGCCGTGGGCCGGGCGGAATGTCCGGTTCTTGACTTCAACATTGCCGAGCCGGATCGGCTTGTCGACGTGGGTATAGCTCACCCGATGATCTCCATATTGGCCTTTGGTCTTTGCCAAGGTCTGTTCGGCTTCGCAGTCGATCGACTTCGCTGCGAATGCATGTCGCGCTGCCTTATGCCGACAGGCCGCCGTCGATTGCCAATGTCGCGCCCGTGATATAGGCCGCGTCAGGTCCGGCAAGGAACGTCACAAGGGCGCTGATTTCCTTTAGCTCCCCGAAACGGTGAAGCGGAATGGCAGCGGTGATCCGCGCCTTGTCGCTGTCAGGCATGCTGTGCGCCATTTCCGTGCCCATCATGCCGGATTCGATGACGTTAACCGTGATCTTGCGGGGGGCAAGGTCGTGGGCAGCGCCGCGGGTATAGCCGGCGACGGCCGCCTTGCTACCGCAATAATCGGCCGAGGTCGGCATGCCGGCGCGGCTGCCGCTGCCGGAGCCGATGGTGATGATCCGGCCCTCATCCGCCATGACATGAGCCGCCGCCCGGATCGTCGCGACGACGCCGAGCGTGTTAACGGCCCAGAGGCGGTCGAGTGCGCTGTAATCACACCCTTCGCCCAGGCGCTGCAAGCTCGCAACACCGGCATTGTTGACCAATATGTCAAGGCGCCCGAAGCTTTCCATGACCGCGTCGACCAGCTTTTGCGCAGCAGTGGGATCGGCCTGATCGGACTGGAAGGGGCGGGCGCGTACGCCCTGAAGCTCCAATTTGTTGACAATTTGCTCCGCATCAGCTGCTGACGAATGGTAGGAGAACGCCACATTGGCACCCTTTGCAGCCAGAGCGAAGACAACGGCCTTGCCGATGCCCCGCGTTCCGCCCGTTACCAGAGCGCATTTTCCTTCCAATTCCCTCTCGGCCATATATTCTCTTTCTTAGTCATCCGCGACTTGGAAGCTGGAAACGGCTTCCGCACGGCGGCGCACCTCCACATTGCAGGAAGCTCCGCCGCATTCATGCCCCCACCACCTCCGGCATCACCGTCTGGCGACCTCCAAAATGATGGCGCACAACAGCCATGTTCCCGTCTAAGGCGACTACCTTAGGACGCTTCTACGGAGTTCTGCCGAGCGTGTCAACGCTGAGTCGGCGTGCGCCAGTATATTTATACTATTATGGGATGACTATGCTAATTCCGCACACGATGGCCCGGCAGTTAAGGAGCAGCCTGGCGCTGACGGGGCCAGGATTCCCTCGGTTGCTCCTGACGGGTGTGAACAGCGGGCCGCTATCCGTGGAGAAGCAGCAGGTGCGCCGAAGCACTGAGCGCATCGTCGAAAATCTTGTTCGCCAGCGGTGGATCTATGGGCTTTTCCCCATGCACTTCATCCAGGTCGGTAATCGCGGCATAGCATATCTGGTTGACCAGCCTCAGCCGCGCATCGAACAGGGGCTGCGGCAGATGGCTCGCCTGTTCCCTGAGCAGGTCCAGAACCCGGTAGCCGGTGGGCGTGAGATCCTGTGTCATGGCGCGGCCGTCAAAGCTGGGGAAACGGATAAGCGACCGCAGAAAGGCCGCATAGGTGTGCCGGCCGTCCTCGTCGACCTCTTCAAAGACAGGCTGAAATACCGCGTGCAGCAGTCTGAGCGTATTGCCAAGCTCCCCCTCTGCCTCCGCAGCCACGAAAAGGGCACGGCGGCGCACTTCCAGGGCCGGCTCGCGGCGCCGGCAGATCGCGACTATGAGGCCGTTTCTATTGCTGAAATGATAAGCGACGGGCGATTTGTTGGCGGAACCGGCCGCGACGCCGATCTCGCGCAGCGAAGCGCCTTCGATGCCATGGATGCCCCAGAGCCGTTCGGCCGCCCGGATGATCGCCTCAACCGTGGCGGAGCCTCTGGATGCCGAGGCGCGCGCGTTGGCAAGGTTTGCGGCAGTTTCACGACTCTTGCCCGACTTGTTCTCCATTATGCGCTGTAACTTTCCACATATTAGTCAGCGAGATACTGCAATATTGACGATCTGATGGGGGTGAAGCCTGGTCGTAGCACGGCCCGTCCTATTTGTCATGCCCCGGAAAAGTCTTCATCGGGCGAATGTTGCCACTCCGCGCGGTGCTGACAGTCAGGAGCGGGTTCGCAAGTGTCGAGGCACTTGCGCAGCGGGCTTGCGAACGTGCGACTACTGTGCTCAAGAAGTGCGCGGTGATTAGCGGGCGGCCCCGGCAGGTCAATCAAGGGCTGGCTGGATGCTGTGCCGGGAGCATGGCTGATCAGGCCGCGTGGCTTTCAAGGGAAACCGAATTCTGAGAGGAGGAAGTCCATGAACATAGGAAAGCTTGGCGTCTGGGCCGCGTTGGACGGGCCGATCTGCTTCTTCGAAAATGATCGTTCCGCAGAATTGGGGCGGGCCACTGCGCCGCGGATCGCCGAATTTGCGCGTCGCATCGAGACGCTCGGCTATTCCCATGTCTGGTTTCCGGAAGGTTTCGGTCGCAATTCCCTTGTGACGGCTTCCTGGCTGCTGGCGAACACGACCAAGCTTATTGTCGCAACCGGTATCGCGACCATCTATGCGCGCGATCCGATGGCGATGCGCGGCGGCGCGGATGCGCTCAACGAACAATCAGGCGGCCGTTTCGTCCTAGGCCTTGGCGTCTCGCATCGCGAAGCGATCGAAGGAATGCGCGGGCATGATTATTCCAAGCCACTGACCGCGATGCGGACCTATCTCGACGCTTACGAAGCGGCGCCCTACATGGCTGCGACGCCTGCGGCGCCGACCCCGATCGTCCTTGCCGCGCTGCGCGAGAAGATGATCGCGCTGTCCGGGACGCGCACGCAAGGCGCACACACATATAATGTGACACCGGAACATACCGCGACGGCGCGTTCTATCCTGGGTCCCGACAAGTGGCTGTGCGTCGAGCAGCCGATGATCCTGGAGCCGGACGGCGCCAAGGCCCGCAAGATCGCGCGCGGTGAACTCGAACTCTATCTCGGCCTGGAAAATTATCGCAACTCGTGGCGCAGCATGGGCTTTGAGGATGCGGATTTTGAAAATGGCGGTTCCGACCGCTTCATCGACGGCACCGTGGGCTGGGGTGACGAGAATGCGCTCCGCGCGCGGATCGACGCGCATCTTCAGGCCGGGGCGAGCCAGGTCTGCATCAAGGCGCTGTCCGCCGATGGCGGCACCGACATGCGGATATTGGAGTGCCTCGCGCCCCAACAGGGCTGAGCTTCAGAGCCGGGAGAAAGGGACCTGGGCGGCCGGCTCGGGCCTGCCCCGGCGGTCCCACTATATTCAGTCATACGCTGCGGCCGTGCGCCCGGCGGCCAGGGCGAGGGAACAAGGAGGGAAGCAGGATGAGAGGTTTGCAGGGCAAGGTGGCGATCGTGACGGGCGCGGCGTCGCCCAGGGGGATTGGCTTTGCAGCGGCAACGAGACTTGCCGACGAAGGCGCCCATGTCGTCCTGACCGACATCAACAGCGAGGGCGTCGCCCAGCGGGCGGCCGAACTGACCGGCCTTGGGCATCGGGCACTGGGCCTCGCGCACGATGCGACGGATGAGACGTCGTGGAACGACGTGCTGCGCGCGACCAAGGCCGAGTTCGGCCGGCTCGACATCCTGGTCAACAATGCCGCCATCTGCGTGTTGTCGCACGTCGTCGATATGGAACTGGCGGATTGGCGGCGCCAGGTCGACATCAACGCGGCGATGACGTTCCTTGGCTGCCGCACGGCGGCCCGCGAGATGCAGGCGTCCGGCGGCGGGGGCGCCATCGTCAATATCGCCTCGATAGCCGCTTTGGTCGCCGGTGAATCCGCCGCCGCCTATTGCGCGAGCAAAGGCGCTGTCCAGATGCTGACCAAGGTGGTGGCGATCGAGATGGCCAAGTTCGGCATTCGGGTGAATTCAGTCAATCCCGGCTATACCGTGACCGAAATGTTGGGCGCCGATGCGAATGAAGGCGACGCGCGAATCCAGGCCGTCGCCGCGAGCATTCCGGCGGCCAGGCTGGGACGGCCGTCCGAGATTGCCGCCGCCGTTGCGTTCCTGGCGTCGGACGATGCGAGTTTCTGCAACGGCACCGCGCTGGTCGTCGATGGTGGGATGACGGCGCAATAAGAGTGATGACTGGGTTGGGCAGGCCGGCTGGCGAAAGCCTGCTGCGCCGGCTTCTTGGGACTTAGACTTTCGAGAAGTCGATCGAGCGGACGTTCCGGGACTACGAGGCCGGCAAGAAAGAATGCCGTCGTAATCCCGATCAGAAGCCGACTCCCCTATCCCGTCCTCCTGCGCTAAGGCCCACGAATGATTGCGATCCATCCGCCCCGGGATATTCCCGAAGTCAATGCCGGAGACCAGCTTTCCGCGCTGCTGCGCGCCAGCCTCAGCACAGCAGGTTGTAGCCGTTGCAGCGCGGTGACGTGCTGGTCGTAACGCAGAAAATTCTCTTCAAGGGGGAGCGCCGGATGATATGCTCGACTGGTGGAAGTGGTGCTGCGGGAAAGCAGCGCGGTCGTGCATTCGGCGCCCCATATTGTCATCACGCGTCACCTTTTTGGGTCATGTCATGGCCAATGGCGGCATCGACCGGTCCAATCTCGCACCGGGAGAAGTCGATCGGGCCTTGTTGCTGCGGGTGGATCCCGACGGATCAGCGCCGCAATTGCTGGATGCTTTAGCCGGGACGGATACGGAGGGCATTGGCATTTTCATTTTCGGCAGCTTCGGCCGTCCCTTGGCACTACGGCGTGGTCGGCATCGCCATCGGCGCGGCCGGGCTGCCAGCGCTCGTCGACCATCGGGGTGGACGCAGATCGCGACGGACGAAAGCTGGACGTGACGCAGATCGCGCTCGCCGATCAAATCGCAACGGGCGCCACATTGGCCACGGGCGAGGGCGCGGAAAGCATAGCTGCCGCGCTGATCCGCCGCCTGTCCTGGCTCGAGGGCGAAGCGGGCGCATCCCGACTGGTTCGTCCCTTGGAAGAGGATCTGTTTCAATGACCGGTCACATAACTGTCCTTACCGGAGGCGTCGGTGGCGCTAAGAGAATCACTCAGCCCCACTCGATGATCAGGGAATTAGAAAGCGTCGCTTTGCCGCCCCTAGTTCGGACGCGTGGTCTTGCTACAGAACGTATCGGCAGCCTCGACCACGACATATGTGGGGCTGGCGTGCGACCGTCAATAGGCAATGATGGATTCAGAATAATGCGCAAAACTAGCAATTCGCTCCAAATGCCTAATCGCCATCCTGCATCCTCGGCCGGTTGCAAAAGTCTTCCGGATCTTCATCATCATGACGGCACCTTAAATGTGATCATCGGCCTTCGTCATGGAGGTCTCGTCGTGTGGAGAGCAATCGGGAAGGTGGCTGCCATGGATTGTACGGCACCGAATCTGCGAAACTCATCGATATCCATTTGCCAGGCCGCCATGCCCGTCCAGGGGACTCTCCTGTGCCGCAAGCTCGGGAATGATCCTGCTTGCAATCAGTTCAAGGCTCTTCCAGGAAAATTCAGGGTCGACTCCGCAGATCAATGGATTGATGACAATGTGTCGCCCAAGGTCGTGTCGCTCCCGGCAGTAGGAGAGACCTTCATCCGGCGTGAGGACGAGATAGTTTCCCGATGCGCGAAGCGCCTCTGTGGATTCGGTGCTTTGTTGATGCAGGGCCTGGCCCGCACTCGCGGCGTTGGCCGCGTAGGCGTTGTTTTCATATAGCGCATAGGGTGCAAGCTCGGCCCAGGCTTGCTCGGGGTCTTCCGCGATATGGATGACGGTGACGCCATTGCCATTGATCACCCTGCCGGGCGCCTTGCCCAGTTCGGCGCAAACACGACGATATTCCGCCACATAATCGTCGCGATAGGTCATGGGATAATAGCCGTCACCGAACCTGGCGGCACGGTGCGCGGCGGCCCGCACGCCGCCACCGATGAAGAGCGCAGGCCCGCCGTCTTGAGCCGGACATGGTGTGACGCGGATCTTGCGGCCCTCATATTCGAAGCTTTCCCGCTTCAGCGCGTGCCCGAGCGCTTCGAGCTTGCTGTCCATGATCCGGGCGCGGTCCTTCAGCGATATGCCGAACATTGCGAACTCGGCCGGCATGTAGCCCAGCCCCAGCGTGACATCCAGCCGGCCGTTACTTACTATGTCCACCATGATGCAGTCCTCCGCGATCCGGATGGGGTCATGCAGTGGGAGGATGATGGCTGATGGCTGGAAACGGATGGTCGACGTGCGGCTCGCCATCGCCGCGGCCATGATGAGCGGCGATGGATTGACATTGTCGGGCGTGCCGTGATGTTCGGTCAGCTCTACCCGGTGGAAGCCGCGTTTGTCCGCCCATTCCACCTGTTCGATGGCCGCGCGCGCCAGTTCGGCGGAGCCTCGCCCGAAAACGGCGGGACTTCTCAGATCATATCGCAGCCAGAATTCCAGCATCGCCGCTTACTCCCATTCAAACATGCCCCGGTTTCGGGGCACTTCCATCACGACATATAGGCGGAGAAGCGGTCGATATAGGGCGCGAAGGCTGCGCGTATGTCCGCATCGCTCATGCCGATTTCCTGGGTGGAATAGGACGTCCTGCCATGCTTGTCTCTTGGATTGCGATCCTCCCACGCCTGGATATTGGCCAGCGACGCCTCTGAAAGGTCCATCTCCAGGAAATCATATATCTTTTTCGTGACGGCCGCGCCTCCCTGCGTCACTTCGCGAAAGCTTAAGTCGAGGATCAGCGCATCCGGATTGCTGTCGCGCCACTTCATATGATCGACGGTCTGCCGGGAACAGGCCTGGAGCATTTCCGACGCGAGGCTTTCGCTCGTGTCGACGTGCGAATACAGCTTGCGCACCGCCATCATCGTGTGCGTGACCGACGGCATGCATTTGACCGGGTCACGATGGGTGAAAATGAATCGCGGCTTGGCATAGATTCGGGAAAGCCGCCCCTCCGATCCCAGATGGAAGGGGTTCTTGAACAGCCAGGGCTTGTGTCTGCCCGCCGGGAACTGCCACTGCAAATATTTGATCGCCTTGATGAAATAGTCGAATGCGGGCTGCAGGTCCGCCTGGTGAAGCCATTCCATGAAGTCTGCTGTGCCGGTTACGCCGAAATTCAGCACTTCGCGAAAAGTGCTTTCCATAAGAAAGCAGTCCTCTTCCGGCTCTTCGGTATGCATCGGGTGCCATTTGGCGATCTCCGGTGAGACCGCGTACATCCATTTTTCATATTCATAGGTCTGGCGGATGCGTTCGTCCCTCCCGCTGTCGGCGAGGCCCGGTATGCGGGCAAATCTTGAGGCGCTCCACAGGCGCAGGACCTGGAAATCGTCCGAGGCGCCGAGGAAGCGCTGCAATTTCGTGCTGCCGGTGCGGGGCAGGGACGCAATGATGATCGGTGAGCCCAGTTCTTCATCCCCGATCTCGGGATGATCTTTCAGGTCCTTGGCGAACCATAAACGATTGACCAGCATATTGAGAAGCCGCTCGCGCAGTGCATCCTGCCGGTCGTGGCGAATAAGGCCCGACTTGTTGATGCCGTTCACCAGGACATCAAGTCCTTCCCTGAAATCGTCCGGACCGAAATCTGAAAGGCCTGTGCGATCTTCTGCCGTCGAAAGAAGGTCATCGACGTCGAGCATGGTCATGCTATTCTCCATCAAAAAAAGGATTTACGGGCAGCAGGCGCGACGCGACCTTGGCTGAACCGGTGTGATTGTTACCAACGGTGCCGCAACTGAATGGCCTTACGTCGCGCACGGATCGCCGCGTCCCGTGCCTCTGCCGTGACAGCGGGCGTGTCGGACGGAAGGTGTCGCAGCACATCGTCAGTCTTCAATTTGATCACATGAGGCGTGGGATAATCGGACGCGTCGGTCCACCGTCCATAGACGAACCCTTTTTCGCGGCCTGCGGTATCAAGCCAGTTGGGTACGCCCGGATCCTGCGCCGAAACGACCATCCGCAACTTCCCGTCGCCGTCGATGCGGGCGGTATGACCGTTCAGGCTCGACTGCCGGTTAACCCAGTCGATCGACTGCCAGAAATCGTCGGTCAGATGAAACCCCCAATAGGCGCATCGTTCGGGGACGTCAGATTCGATGATCAAGGCTTCATCGCCGGCCAGTTCGAACCTGCCCTCGACAAAGGCCTGGTTCGCCAGCCCGCCAAAGTCGGAATAGTCCTTGCAGGTGAAGATGTTGGGCGGTCCGGCTCGCAAGTGACGCGTGGACAGGCCGTCGAAGGTCACTTTCCCATAGGTTTCAATATAATGCGCGACCTTCTTCAGAGCGCTGTCTATCTCATGGGCGGACGGGCGGGGCTTGGCGGCGGGCACATCCAGCCGTTCGATGGTGAAGCGCCCGTCCACTTCGTTGAACCAGTCATAGTGGCGCTGCCGGACGATCACAGCGGTTGCTTCGGATTCAAGCTTCCACCAGTCGCCCTCATAGCCGTGCGGTCGTGCGGGGCTAAGGAGGATCTCGAACGCGCCATCGTCGGCCAGCCTTGCCGAATCGAGGTCAAACACGCCCTTTGAGCCACCCACGGGAGAAGCTGGATTGTCGATCATCCGCGCCACCGATCCCACGTCGCCGCCTAATTGGAGAGAGACGATCCTCGCGCTCCCCCGGAAGCCGGAAATGCGATAGCTTCCCTGATCGTCGATCACCGCCTGGCTGAGCGTATCGTCAGGATTGGGAAATCCTTGGCAGAACAGGTGATTATAATAGGGCAGGAACTCCGGATATTGCGGGTCACTTATCATGAACAGATATCCGACCGATATTTGCGAATAGAGAAATTGAAGCAGTTCACCTGACCACTGTTCATCATGAGGCCGGTCCGAAAGGGCGGAAATATTCTCCGCGAGTGGCGCGAGTTGATCCAGATATTCGCGCCAACGAAATAGAGTCTGAGCTGACACGCCGGCCATATTCGAATTCATGCATCCTCTCCCGCGCCTGACGCCATCCTTCTTGGCATGACGCTGCCGCTGATTTTGTTTCCGGTCATGAGACAGGCTTGACACAGGCGGCAGGCCATAGCGCCTCCCAATTGGGAGAATTGCGCGGCATGCCGTTTTTTGTCGAGCACGCAGATGGGCTCGTCGATGCGGGAAACGCCAGGGAACCGTTCCCCATCCACCCTTTATCGATTATTGTTGAGCTTGGCGCGGCGATCCCGCGAAAGGTTTCGGTGGAAAATCGCGATAGGGGAGATGGAGGGGTTGATGCGGGTCCTGAACAGTGACGAAGATGCCCTACTTAATGCCCTGTATGATGTGGGGGCGGATGGACCGCTCTGGTCCACATTCCTCGATCGGCTGCGCTCGCATGTCGGTGCCAGCTATGCCGACATAGACTTTCGTCCGCCTGACCGGCCGGCAGGTGATCCAGTCATCCTCTGCTCTGGCGCCATACCCTCCGCCGAGATGCGGCGGCTGTATCGACAGGAATTCTATAAGCGGGACCCGGTGCCCTATCATCAGCTTCGTGAGGGGCGCGCCCACACGCTGGCGGAACTGCTCAACATAACGGATCACAGAGATCATCAGTATTTTGCCGATTTCCTCGCCCCGATGGGCTGGAACTGGGTCCGCATGATCCGCTTCACCGAGCCTGGCGGCGTCAGCGCCTGGCTGAGTATCGTTCGGGATGAGCGCGATTTTAGCGCAGGGACGAGCACCCTGCTCGAAGCCATATGTCCGCATCTGCGCAGGGCTCTGAGCAGCTATCTGGCGATCGAACGTGAACGCTTTCGCGCCGACGTCACGGCTGGAGCGATGAAGCGACTGAACTTCGGTTGGTTCGGCATGGATGCGGACAGACGCATAACCGGGGCGAACGATCGTATGGAACGACTGCTTGCCCAAAGCCCGCATTTGCGCCGGGATGGGCAGGGCCGGCTTTACGCGTCGCAGCCTGCGGTTCATCAACAGCTTTGTGAAGCGATGGAAACATGCCCCGCAAATCGCAGCACTCGCCCGCGGGCCATCCACATCAGCACGGATCCCTGGCTGGAACTCTTGATCGTGCCGGTGGAGGACCGTCCAGCGTCCGCGTCACCTGTGCCGGTGGCGATCGCCTACATTCAGGACTCCAGCCCCGCGTCAGTCGACAATCATGAGCAGATCTCGGAACTTTTCGGGTTGACTAGAAGTGAAGCCAGGCTCGCCCTTGCCATGAGCCGGGGAATGACCATTGCGCAGGCAGCCAGCGCGCTGGGGTTTACGCTTGAGACGACCCGTAACTACTCAAAAAAAATCTACGCGAAAACCGGTGCCCGTGGTCAGGCCGACCTTATTCGTCTGATGCTGGGAGGAGTGCTCGCATTGGCGTAGCTGCGTTCGCAAATCGTTTGGTGCGAGGCATCTTTTTCAAAAGCCTCCGCGTCCAATTTGCCCGCAATGCCATCGCTCATGCCGGGCGGAGCCGAACCCGTAGAGCCTACGAGGCAGCGCTCTCCCGCCAACCTGACTGCAGAACAGTTCGAAGAACTTTTGTGGTATCTTCGCCAGCAATCGTGTCACCACCCGCCCAAGCAATCGCAAGAGCACCGAGAAAAAGGTCGCGTCCGGTCACCTGAGTACGGGCGTGACCTTTATCTTGCGCCGCCTTAAGAAGCCGTTCGGTCGTTGCAATCACAGTATGGCACGCCTGGGAAAGGGGGGACTCGCTCCGGCACGCGGCCCTCAAAGGTTCGGGTAAGCCTTCATAGGCAAGCATCCAGTCGCCGAGTGCTTCGATCCAGCGCTCCAGCGCCCGAGCCTCATCGGTCTCTTCAGCTTCGATCGCGAGGCGGCGTTCTTCCAACCCCTCATAGTGACGGTCCAGCAGGGCGGCCAACAGGGCGTCCTTATTCGGGAAGTTGCGATAAAGAGTGCCGGCGCCAAGCCCCGCCATCTTGGCGATCGCATCCATGGATACATCGATGCCATTGCGAGCGAACGCGGCTCGAGCCACTTCGAGAATGTGGGCGCGGTTATGCTGCGCATCTCGTCTGGAGGCTCCCTTGATCGGCGATTTGGACATATCGATTTTTACCTCTTGAATATCGGAGACACTCTCCGTATCTGCAAATTATGAATCGGAGACGCTCTCCATATAGTGGGTTGCTGGCAATAGAACAGGTCCAACACCGTCAGCGAACGAGAGTGCCATGGCCAGGCAGATGATGATCGGCATGCATCTGGGGAACGGATACGGCAACTTGCCAGGTGCCCGGCGTGAGCCTTCGGTCGATCCTCGCAGCTACACGGATTTCAATGCGAAGGTCCGCTACGCACAGGCCGCCGAGCGCGGAAAGCTGCAGTTTCTATTTCTGCCCGATGGCCCGACGCACGTCGGTGACATCGCGAATGAACCCCCAAATTTCAACCTGGACGTCATGGTCACGCTCGCGGCAGTCGCTCGCGAGACGAACCGGATCGGGCTCGTTGCGACTGGCTCCACCACCTTTAACGAACCGTTCAATCTCGCACGGCAGTTCAAGGCGCTCGACATTCTGAGCCATGGTCGGACGGGATGGAATGCCGTGACCTCGAGCGGTGAGGATGTCGCCGCCAATTACGGCAAGACCTTGCCGTCCAGCGCGGATCGCTACAGTCGCGCGCATGAGACGATCCAACTCGTGCAATCCTTGTGGGGCAGTTGGGGACGCGACGCCTGGGTGCCTGACCAGGCGACCGGGCGGTTCGCGGAAGCTGGGGCGATCGCGCCGATCAATCTTGGCGGCACCTACGTCGCGTCACGCGGCCCGCTCTACATCCCACCTTCCGAACAGGGGCAGCCCGTCGTTTTCCACGCCGGCGGCAGCCCGAACGCGCATGAGCTCGGCGGCCGCTACGCGAATGCGGTGATCGGCGCGGCATTCACTATCGACGATGCGCGTGCACAGCGCGCCGCGTTCCGAGACGCGGCGGAACGCGCAGGTCGGGAACGACGGGGTAGATGCCTTCGTCGATGGCGTAGTGCCACTGTTGCAGGAGCGCGGCATTTTCCAACAGGATTATGAGGGTGCCACCCTGCGCGATCCCCTCGGGGCTCCCCCACAATATGGCATCGATCCGCGACTGGCGCGGTAATCATCATCACAGGTAAATGAAAGGAAACAACATGGACATTGGTATTATCGGCGCGGGAAACATCGGTGGCACGATCGCCCGCAAGCTGGCGGCGGCCGGACATAAGATCAAGCTGGCGGGTGCGGATAGCCCTGAGAAGATCCGCGACAAGGCAGAGCAGATCGGTGCGACTGCAGTTGAGGCGCGGGAAGCGGTCAAGGACGTGGAGGTCATCATCCTCTCCATTCCCTTCGCGGAGATCCCGAACGCCGCATCGCATTTCGATGGCGTTCCGGAAGACGTCGTGGTGATCGACACCGGCAACTATTATCCCTTCCGTGACGGCAATATCGCCGAGGTCGACAACGGCAAGCCGGAGAGCGTCTGGTCAAGCGAGCAACTTGGCCGGCCCGTCATCAAGGCGTTCAACGCTGTGCTTGCGGAGACCTTGGCAAACGGCGGCTCAGCAGGACACACAGATGGCCGGATCGCAGTGCCCGTCGCAGGTGATGACGCCCGTGCCAAGGCAATCGCGTCCAGCCTGGTGAACGAAACCGGCTTCGATGCTCTCGACGCAGGCGAGCTGGCTGGCTCATGGCGGCAACAACCGGGCACTCCGGCCTATTGCACCGAGCTTACGCTGCCCGAGCTGCGCGATGCGCTGTCGGCGGCGGACAAGGCGCGAGCGCCGATCGATCGTGACGCGCTGATAAAGAGCTTCATGGAAGAAACATTCCCGCTGACTCACGAGCAGACGGTAGCCCGCAATCGCGAGGTGACCGCGCCCCGCCGGGCATAAGCCGACGTCCTGCATCCGAGGCGCGCCTCAAGCGGCGCGCCTTTCCAGCGTCCGAACGAAGCCAGCCCGTAATAACACTAAGGAGCCTCGAAAATGATTGGAGTTCTAAGCGGCAAGGTCACCAACATTACCCGCGCCGGCTCCGGCATCGCTGCCGCGCAGCGGGCTTTTTCACAAGAAGTGCGCCCGCATCCTGCTGGCAGACGTGAGCGGGAAGGAAGCCGAACTTACAGCCGAACTTGGCGAGGGCATCGCATCCTGCCGGGCCAACGTTAGCAAGAGCGCCGACGTGCGTGCGATGGTTGAGATGGCTATCGCCGAGTTCGGCCAACTCGACATCCTCTGCAACGTGGCCGGGATCACCGGGCCGCAAGGATCTGTCGAGGACGCCGACGAGGAAAATATCGATCGCGTGATAGCGGTGAGCGTCCGAGGCCTGCTGCTCACCATGAAACATGCCCCGCCGCATCTGGTGGCCGGCGATGGCGGCGTCATCGTCAACATCTCTTCGGCCACGGCGCTTGTCGGCATGCCAGGCCTTACGGTCTATTCCGCCACCAAGGGTGCCATCATCGCGGCTACTCGCGTCGTTGCCGCGGAATATGCCAGCAAGGGCGTGCGCGCTAACGTCATTTGCCCCGGCGGGATCGAAACGCCGATCTACCTTGAGCATCTGGCACGCGACCCCGAGGCGGTGAACAAGACCGTCAGCCTGATACCCGCCGGACGGGTGGGCAAGCCGGAAGAGATCGCGCAGGCGATGCTGTTCCTCGCTTCCGACGCATCGTCGTACATGACGGGCGCGGTCGTGCCTGTCGACGGTGGCCTGTCCGCCGTCAGCACCCATGGCACAGATTTGCGGTTGTGAATTTAGGAGGATTGGGGCTTCGTCATAGTGACGAAGGAACGAAGATGAAGCCCCAATCCTCCTTGAAAAAATCGTCGGCCAAGGCCCCTGCGGAGCGGGTGGTAAAGGACATACGACGGCAGACCCGACGCCATTTCTCCGCCGAGGACAAGATCCGCATTGTGCTGGAAGGCTTGCGCGGTGAGGACAGCATTGCCGAGCTGTGCCGCAAAGGAAGGGATCAACGGGATCAAGCCGGTCCGCACACGCAGACACAAGGTTACGACAGACAGTCACCATCGCCTTGGTGTCGCGGCCAACTGGCTCGACGGTGACTTTGCCGCCGATGCACCCAACCGCAAATGGGCCGGCGACATCACTCGGCGTAATTGATCGCCCGCGCTTTCCGGCGGCATACTGACGCAGCCGTAAAGAGGAGGCCAAGATGGAACGCTACTTTGTAGGACTGGACGTTTCGAAGGACGAGACCGCGATCTGCGTCCGGGATAATGATGGCAGATCGGTACTGGCGACCAAGAAGCCGACGGATCCCGATGCGATCGCCGGTGCCTTGTCCGCCAGCGGGCTGCCGATCATCACAGTCGTGATGGAGACGGGTCGCATGGCAAACTGGCTGTATCACGAGCTCGCTCGCCGTGGCGTGCCGATCGTCTGCGTCGATGCGCGTCAGGCGGATGCGGTGCTGAGCCAGATGCACAACAAGACAGACGCAAACGATGCCGCGATCCTGGCCGACCTTGCCCGTACCGGCTTTTATCGCAAGGTCATCGTAACGAGCCAAACCGCTCAGGAACGCCGCGCGCTGTTGCGAGCGCGGGAAGTAGCCATCAAGACCCGGATGAACGTCGAGAATATGATCAGGGGATTGCTGGCCAACTTCGGCGTGGTGTTTCCCAGGCATCTGCGCACCTTTGAACAGCGAATCCTGGATGCCTCAACCCGTGCGCCGATGCTGTCCGACATCATCATGCCATTGCTCCGGATCCGGACCGAGGCGCTACGCCAAGTCGCGCAGCTCTTCAAAGCCATGCTACGGCACACGCGCGAGGACGATACGTGTCGGCGCCTCATGAGCATTCCAGGGGCTGGAGCGGTCAGCGCCGTCACGTTTGTCGCGACCATCGACGATCCCGCGCGGTTTCGCCGCTCCCGCTCTGTGGGCGCTTACGTCGGACTGACATCGCGACGATTCCAATCCGGCGAAATGGATTATGGCGGACGTATTTCGCGACGTGGGGACCAGATGTTGCGGACCGTTCTGTATGAGGCCGCCAGCGGACAGGGGCTGAAAGACTGGGCAATGGAGTTGAAGAAGCGCACCAGTCACAAGAAAGCGGTTGTTGCCCTGGCCCGCAAGCTCACGGTCATCATGCATGCCATCTGGCGCGACGGCACCACCTTCGAGTTGAAGGAGGCATGAGATGAAATAGCGCAGGCGTCAAACCCGCGCCTGTTATTGTTGCCGTGTCGGTCGAGGCGGCAGGCGGTCGACCCAGCCCGTGAGATCTACGTGCGAGCACGCGTCGCGAATATCACCCTCGGGACGTCGAAGCCTTGGATGCCGAGATGAAGCGCTCATCAGAGACGACTTCGAAAAGAACCTTGCAGTCGACCAGCTACAGCCGCAATATCACCAAGCGCGGGCGATCAATTAAAGAACCTATGTCTGGACCTCAGAAGGCTGGCTTTACCTTGCCGTCATCCTCGACCTGCATAGCCGACGTGTCGTGGGCTGGGCTGTCAGCGACAGGATGAAAAAGGATCTGGCGATCCGGGCGCTGGATATGGCGGTGCGGCTGCGTCAACCGCCCGAGGGCTGCATTTTCCACTCCGATCGCGGCAGCCAATATTGCTCCTACGCCTATCAGAAAAAGCTGCAGGCCTATGGCCTGCGTCCATCAATGAGCGGCAAGGGAAATTGTTACGACAACGCCTCCGTCGAGACCTTCTTCAAATCCCTGAAGCGGCAAGCTGAAGCTGGCATCTTCCAGTACATCAACGGCTTCTACAATTCCCGGCGGCGCCATTCATACCTAGGTGGCATCAGTCCGCTCGCCTTTGAGGCCAAGGTGGCATAATGAGATAGGTGACCGGCGCAAAACCGTTACAAGTCCAAGGCGACGGTGAGGACGCAGTGGACATGGTGGCGGATACTGTGGAAAGATCCGTCCCACCGCAAGCCCGTCTCCCTCACAGTAGACACACTGGACATGGACAGTGATGGTATTGCTATTAACATAATCCTTATTATCGCGCCGAACGAGTGTAAGCGCCATTTAGAAATGTCACCCTCTGCAAATTAGAGATGTCACTGGTGGCATGGTGCTCCCTGGATGCAGGGAGTA
>NZ_JBHSFZ010000028.1:0-4837 GCF_042654265.1 Sphingobium tyrosinilyticum
CCGCAGCAAAGCGCAAGAGCGTGAACCGCAATCGTTCAGGGGGTCAACTTTGGAAGCCTATCACCCCAAAACTAGGGTCAACATTGCAGGCTTATTCACACGCTGAAGAGCTGCGCAGCCCTGCCGATGACCTGTTGCTCGATGCCTTTGCCGGTTCACGCCTTCGTCGCCCCCAAGTCTCGACAGAATATGCGCAGGCGAGCTGGCTGCAGTCGTTTTTGGATCTCATGATGGCCTTAGAGGAGCGCCTGTGCGGTCAATCACGAGTGCAGGGGCTTCTTGATTATATCGCCGCAGCTCATCTCGAATTCGACGATGACGGCAACTTAGTCGAGGCTGATGAACCCATATTGCCTTGGTTCCGGGCTGACATTCCCGACTGGAAGGAGATGCTCGATCAACTCTCTTATACCCGGGTTTGCTCCAACATCGCGGGCGAATATGTCTTCGCCCCAAGCGATAACATCAATGAAGCGGAGCGGAACGCTTGGGAGCATATTATTGAAAATTGCCAAGCCGACCATCTTGCCGAGACCCATCGATTTTCGCTCTTCATGACGATCCGGCGCGGCTTGGTCATCATACCGGGCGAGGGCTCGGAACGCCCAAGACTCGCCCTGTTCAAGTGGCCCAAAGTCACTCTGATAGCTGCTAATCGAGACCTGATCATCGATCCAAATTGCGTTCCATTTGAGCTGCCGCTTCTCACGCATCCTGTAGCAGGAGAGATTCTCTTTCCAAAACTCTCTGACTATCCCCCTCACTTGGTGGAACGCGTTCAATTTGCGCCGATCGGAACCGAAGAGTTCAACTCTATCGCAACAGAGGCCTTTCCTGAATATCAGGGCTCGATCGGCGGCCTCGATGAGCACTGCTGGGATCCTCTCTATGCCGACGAGGGACAGACAATAGAATGGGCATCCAGCGCGCCAAAGGCGACGGTCGCTGCGATGATAGAACGCAACCTCCTCTTCGCCGATTTAGCCGACGCGCCTGAGTTGCGGGTGGACAGGCTGCTACAATCGGATTTGGACAATAAAATTGAGGCAGTCCGCCGACACCGCGCCAAGGTCGAACGGATCATCAGTCCCGCCCGAAGCAACCTCATTGCGGAATGGTCAGCTGACGTCGCCTCATCTCAGGATTAGTGACGCCAAATAATCTCATCGAGCCGAGGGCGAGCAGCAACCCTGCATCGACAACCTAGAGGATCGCATTACTATGAATATGACCTCCCTTGCAGATATAAGAAACGCCGGTTTCGAAGGCTTCGTGCCTATCGGAAGCCTTCTCGATCGCATCAAAGACGTGCCTCAAAAGAGCGGCGTTTACCTTGTCATAGCACCAGACGATTTCGTGACCGAATATCTCGAAGCAGGCTCTGGCGGCTGGTTTAAGGGGCGAGATCCCAATGTTGCCCTAACGGTCCTCACGAACGCTTGGATCCAAGGGGCCCGGGTGATCAACATAGGCAAAGCGGGCGGTCCAACCAGCTCGAGCACCCTGCGCAAACGGCTCCGCCAATATATGTGCTTTGGCCAAGGGCAGGCCATCGGTCATTGGGGTGGCCGTTATATCTGGCAGCTAAGGGCGGCCTCCACGCTGCTGATCGCCTGGAAGATAACCGAATCCGATCCGAGGCAGGTCGAACGAGAGCTGATCGCCGCTTTCCAGAAGCAGTATGGTGCGCGACCTTTTGCAAATCTCCAGAATTGACCATCCCATTCGAGCCACCGCCGCGACGTCCATCACATTGGCTTTTCAGGTGGCGCAAGCAAGCGGTCCAAATGCCGCGCGATGTCCTGCCATAGCGCCACGCCATCAAACTGGCCCTGGGTCGCCAGCTCGCCAATTCTTTCAGCCACTTTCACGGGCGCCTGATCGCCGTGCCGTTTCAGTAGCGCCAGGGCCACGCCCCACAATTCCTGATCGCGTGTCATATGCGTTCGATGCAATTGACGTCGAGCAGATCGAAACCCGAGCGGGCGCCATGAAGGCGGACGCGTAGCCCCAGTAGGGAGCGATAGCGTCCGCCAATGTCCAACCGCCATTCGCCTCCATCTTCAACCCGGAGCACCGGACAACTGCCATTCTCCAGCAAAATGCCCGTCAGCGTATGAAACGTTCCGCGAGGCATTAGCGACCTTCCCTGTCCGTCATAATATTTGTGGGGACCGCTTCTTTCCCACTCGATCGCGTTAAGGCAAAGCTGCAAAGTCCGAGCGCCGATACCGATCGACCATGTCCCGAAGCGACGCGGGCTCTAGAACCTCAACCTTGTCACCCCAAGAATAAAGGTGCCAGCACATTTCGAGCTGGCCGCAAGCAGAGAAAGAAACCGTCAGGCTGCCATCGGCATTGTCGGTCACCTCTTGGTCCGGATGGAAAACAAAACGCTTGGCTCGCTCAGCCGCATCGGGCGCGAAACACCAGACAATGCGCTCAATTTCCCTGTGGTTGATGAAGGACCCGAACCCACCCCTAGCATGCACCGCCAGGTCAAAACCTTGATTGGGCTCGAAGCATTCCGACAGGATTCGCACCTCGGCGATATCCTCGATTCGATAATGCTGCAGCACCTCGCTCGATTTCTTGAGATCCCGGGCTACAAGATAGCGCCGTGTCCCCAACAGGAGGCCATGTGGCGCAACAGATCGCCATCGCGGCTTGGGATCCGACCGGCTGCTGTAGAGGATCTCGATACATCGCCGCCCCTTGAGAGCCGTAGACAGCGCATCGTCGATCGCGCCATCCGACAGGGCGCGGGGGCCGGGACGCGCGGCAAGGCCCAAGGCCTGGAGCATGGCTTCTTCGTCGACCTCGAGCCTCGCCCGCTTGTTGTTCGGGATGTTAGCAAGGACCTTTTCTTCAAGACCCTTCAATGTCCGAGCCTCATTGGGTGCTCCATCAACCGCAAGCTTTTCAATGGCCTTCGATAACAGGGCAAGTTCCTCAGGCGTGGGCGTGACGAAAGCCGTGACGCTGGTGGGCGGGAGGCGCCAGCGGGGCCGCTGTTCCTCGTCAACCCAGCGATCGGTCTCAGGAAAAACTTCGGTCAGTGCGTCCGTCATGCGCTGTGCCGTCCGGCGGTTGCATTCGAACATCTCTTCTATCTCGGTCAGCGTCACGCCCACGCGCCCCGCGGCTCGAACCGCGAGCCGCAGCAGCTTGACCGCATTTTCATAGGCCATCGTTCACCTCCCTGCCCCGCTCCAGCCATTTCTCCTGGGGGGATGACAATTTTTGACGCCCCCTCATGCCACAAGGTGAGTCGTCCGCAAGAGCAGCGCGGCTACAAGCAGGGGAGGCAAATATGAGTAAGAAAGGCGGCGGTTTCCGGAGTGCTTCGACCGGACGCTATGTGTCGGCAAGCCATGGCCGGTCGCACCCTGGCACAACCGTTAACGAAGCACCCGGCCGTAGCGGCAGTTCCGGCCCGCATTATCGCAGTGCCAGCACCGGGCGCTATGTGAGCGATCACTACGGAAAGACCCATCCGGGGACGACCGTTCGTGAAAAGTAAAGGGCTGGCCCGCACAAGCGGGCCGGCTACCATCACCTGAAATCGAATTGATATCAGTCACGCTCGAGGGGCACAGTCTGTGAAGAAAGTAGATAATGGCCTCCGGCTGTCGGCATCGGACTTGATGCGCTTCAAGGTTTGTCAGCACGCCACGACCCTCGATCTGCGCCGGATCGAAATCGGGGATATCACCCCGACCCAGGACAGCGAGGAAGCCGCGCTTCTCCAGAAGCAGGGCGACGCCCATGAACTGGGCTTTCTCCAAAGCCTCAAGGATAGTGGCCGGAAGATTGTTGAAATTCCGAAGGACGGCTTGCCCTTGGAAGAGTCGGTTCGCCTGACTCTCGAAGCTATGGCCGCCGGACCCGACATCATTTTTCAGGGCGCCTTTTTGGATGGCGATTGGGGTGGCTATTCCGATTTCCTGGAACGGGTCGAACAGCCTTCCGCTCTCGGCGGCTGGTCCTATGAGGTGATCGACACCAAGCTCAAGCGGACGCCAGACCCCAAACATATTCTGCAGCTGGTCCTGTATTCCGATCTGGTCGCGAAAATTCAGGGCCGGACGCCAGATTTGGCGCATCTCCAACTCGGCGATGGTTCGCGCTTCTCCGTGCGCTTGAGCCAGGTCGCCTCCTACGCGCGCCATGCACGATCTCGCTTTGAGAATTTCCTCGTCGAACGCCCCTCGACGCGGCCCGAACCAGTGAGCGGCTGCTCTCTGTGCCCCTGGAGTTTCCATTGCGAAAGCGAATGGGATGCCGCCGACAGCCTCGCTTTGCTGGCCGGGATCTCACGCAACCAGCGCGCCAAGCTCGAGGCGGCCGGGATATCGACCATCGCGCAGTTGGGTAGTCTGGATCATCGCATCCCCAAACTCGCGCCTGAAACCCAGGATCGACTGCACGTCCAGGCGAGATTGCAGAATGCCCGGCGTCAAGGCGGCTCCCCTCAGTTCGAGCTGCGCCCCTATGAAGCCGGTCGCGGCTTTGCACTGCTCCCCGCGCCTGATGAAGGGGACCTGTTCTACGATATCGAGGGCGATCCCTACTTCACCGGCGGGCTCGAATATCTCCACGGCGTCTGGTTCCGCGTGAAGGGCGAGTGGGCGTTCAAAGCGTTCTGGGCCCATGATCGCGCCGCCGAAGGCGAGGCGGTGAAACAGCTTCTTGTTTTCTTCACAGAGCATCTCCAGCGCCATCCCAAGGCCCACATGGACTTGTAACGGTTTTGTGCCGGTCACTTGAGAGTTTAAGGCTCATTCAAGGAGACCGACGAGATGATCAAGCATAGCGAAGAGTTCAAGCAGGAGGC
>NZ_JBHSFZ010000029.1:0-81790 GCF_042654265.1 Sphingobium tyrosinilyticum
ATGCAATCCGCGACGCTTTGCCACGCTTCACCCCCGAAGAATGCGCAAATTACTTCACCGCTACAGGATATGAGCCAGAGTGATCAGATTCCGCTCTAGACGTGCCCTTCGACAAGCTCAGGGCGAACAGAGGTGGGTTGATGCCCGTTCCATGTGAGGACCCCAAACTGACGGCTCGGGTCAATCCACCGGCGGGTCGGCGATCATCGCGACGAAATTCGCTTCGGCACAAAGCTTGCCATCCACCGAAGCCTTGCCGAGGAACTTGCAGACGCGCCCCCGAATCTGAAGCAGTTCGACATGAAGGTCGAGCAGGCAACCCGGCTCCACCGGATTGCGGAACTTCGCCCCGTCGATGCTCATGAAATAGACGAGCTTGCCCGAGCCACGAAGATCGAGCGTCTCGACCGTCAGCACGCCCGCGGCCTGCGCCATCGCCTCGACGATCAGCACGCCCGGCATGATCGGCCGTCCAGGGAAATGTCCCTGGAAAAAGGACTCGTTGATCGACACGGCCTTGACCGCGTGGATCTTCTCATTGGGTATGAGAGCAACCACGCGATCGACGAGCAGCATCGGATAGCGGTGCGGCAGCGCCGCCATGATCCCACGAATATCGATGGAACCAGTGGCGGCGGGTGCCGCGTCAACTTCCCCCGTCATCGGCTGCTATCAGCGCGAAGTCGGCTGCTGCGACGGGTTGGCGGGAGCCGCGGCGGCAGGCACCGGGGCCTGACCCCGGGCACCACCGGGCTGCCAGCCAGCGGGCGGCGTGATGCCTACGCTGGGCACCAGCGCGTTGAGTTCGGTCACGACCTGCTGAGTGATATCGACGGTCGGCTGATAGGATACGGTAGCATCCGGCGCGAGGATCAGATCCACCTTCGACTTTGTCATGGCGGACTTGAGCGCGTCGGACAGCTTGGCCGAAATCTGCTCTTCGACATAGGCGTTGGCGAGCGCGATCGGCTGACCCAGCCGCTGCAGTTCGGCCTGGCCGTTCTGGCCAGCCTTTTGATAGGCGTCATATTGCGTTTGGATAGCCGGGGTCGGCTTGCCGCCAGCCGCCTTCATCGCGGCTTCCAGGGCCGTGCCCTTCGCCTTCAGGTCGGCATCGATCGCGTTCTTGCGAGCGGTGAAGCTGTCGATCTGTGCCTTGTAAGTGGTCTGGATCTGCGTCCGCGCAGTCGTGTAGGCCGAACTGGTAGCGACGGCGCGCTGCAGATCGACGACAGCGATGCCGGTCTTGGACTGAGCGGCAGCAGGCGCGCTGGTCAGCACGATGGCAGTCATGGGCGCAAGAGCGAGCGCCGCAGCCTTGATAATCGTCTTCATTAGAATTGAGTCCCTACGTTGAAGCTGATGAGCTGAGTGTCGTCCCCTGGTTCCTTGAGCAGGGCCTTGGCGATGTCGATGCGGAACGGCCCGAAAGGCGAGTTCCAGTTGATGCCAAACCCCACGGAAACACGCGGCTTGAGCGTGTCGCCGAGATATACTTCCTCAAATCCGGTGCCATCCAGATAGGCGGCGTCAAAACCCGTTGGTGGAGCATTACAATTACCCAGCGACGCTGCGCGAACGGTGCTCGCGCTGCCCGTGGTGCCTGTTTGAGGAGTTACGGAGCAGTAGCCGGGGAAGTTCGTGGGGATCGGATCGCGCAATCCCGCGACAGCACCAGCATCTACGAAAATAGAAGGACGCAATCCCATTTCACGGGCGCCCGAACCAAGCGGAATTTCGACTTCTGCGCGAGCAAGATAGTAGATTCTACCACCCAGCGCGTCATCCCTGACATTGTTGTCGCCAGTACTGCGAATGAAGCTGCCCGCGTTGTCCGGATCTTCCACTAGGTAGAAACGCTTCACACGCGGCCCGATACCGCGGATATCAAAGCCGCGAATCTGCGGATTGCCCAGGAAGAAGCGATCGGTCAGGCGGACTTTGTCCACCAACTCGCCGGAGGCGTCGCGACGCTCACCTTCAAGGCTGTGGATATAGCCACCTTCCGCAGACAGCGAGAAGATGAAGCCCCCGCCCAAAGGCCAGTATTTCGATCCGTTTAGACGCGTGCGGATATATTTGACGCTGCCGCCTAGGCCAGCGAAGTCCTGGCTGACCACGACATTATGCCCACGCGTTGGACGGATGCGATTATCACGATTATCGTAGATCAGCGAGTAGCCGAGCGAGGATGTCGTCCGCTTTCCAATGGCGTCGCACAAATAGCGCCCAGCCAGGATCGGATCGCAAACCCCATTGGTGTAGTAGGTGTCCTTATCCAGGCTCACATCATCCAGGTTGAGGCTGTAGCGCAGCGCCAACGACATATATTCCGTGATCGGCACGCCAGCCCGGATCTGGAAGCCGGTCGTGGTCTGCTTGTAGGTTGTGTCACGATCGTTATTGTTCAGATAACGGAAGCTGTTGAGGTCGCGGCGATAGATGTCGCCGCCCAGCGCGATATTCTTGTCCATGAAATAGGGCTCGGTGAAGCCCAGTTCAACGGACTTGGAATAGCTGGAATAGTTGACGCTCGCCCGCAGTTCCTGTCCCTTGCCCCGGAAGTTGCGCTGGGTAATCGACGCCGCGACGATGAAGCGCTCAAGCGAAGAGAAGCCGGCCGACAGCGACAGTTCACCGGTCGATTTTTCCTGGACATTGGTTTCCAGCACGATGCGGTCGGGCGCGGACCCGGGCTTCTGTTCGATATCCAGCTTTTCCTGGAAGAAGCCTAGCGAGTTGATGCGGTCCTTCGAACGCTTGACGAGGAAGCTGTTGAACGCGTCGCCTTCCGCCAGACGGAATTCGCGGCGAACCACCTTATCCTGCGTCAGCGTATTGCCGTTGATATCGACGCGTTCGACATAGACGCGCGGCGCATTGGCGATGCGGAAATTAATCCCCATCGTCAGGCTGTCCTTGTCGCGATTGAAGTCCGGTTGCACTTCCGCAAAGGCATAGCCGAACAGGCCCGCCGTCTCGCTCAACGTATCGACCGTGTCCTCGACCTGCTTGGCGTTGTACCAATCGCCCTTCTTCATCGGCAGCGTCTTGGTGAGCGACGCGCTCGACAGGTCACGAATGTCGGACTCGACCTTTACGTCGCCGAACTTGTAGCGCTTTCCTTCCTCGACCACATAGGTGATGATGAAGTCCTGCTTGTCGGGCGTGAGTTCCGCGACTGCCGAAATCACACGGAAGTCCGCATAGCCTTCGGTCAGGTAGAATTGGCGCAGCTTCTGCTGGTCATAGGCCAGGCGATCCGGGTCATAGCTGGTGCCCGAGGAGAAAACGCGGAACCACCGCGACTGCTTCGTCACCATCTGGCTGCGCAGTTCGCCGTCGCTGAACTTGTCATTGCCGATCACGTTGATCTGGCGGACCTTGGACTTGGGCCCTTCCGAAATTTCAAAGACGATATCGACGCGGTTCTGGTCGAGCTGAACCATCTTCGGCTCAACGGTCGCGGCGAATCGACCTTGGCGGCGATAAAGCTCGATGATGCGGGCGACGTCGGCACGGACCTTAGACCGCGTATATATCTGGCGCGGGGCGAGCCTGATTTCCGGCCGGATCTTGTCTTCCTTCAGCCGCTTGTTGCCTTCCAGCACGATGCGGTTGATGACCGGATTTTCCTTCACCTCGATGGTGAGCGCGCCATTGTCATTGCGGATCTGAACATCCGCGAACAGCTCCGTCTCGTAAAGGTCGCGCAGGGCCTGATCGAGAGATTCCTGGGTAAAGGGCTGACCAATGCGCAGCTTGGTGTAGGACAGGACCGTGTCGGGCTCCAAGCGCTGCTGGCCCACGACATTGATGCTACGGACTGTGCCCGCGGTCGGCAGCGCAGCAGCAGGAGCGGGCGCTGCCGGGACGCCGGCTTCCTGCGCCAGCACGGGAACCGCAGACAGGCCGCCGAACATCGTCGTTGCCAGAAGGGCCGCGACAACCGGGCGCTGTCTCTTGCTGCTCATCATCGCTGTCACCCGCTCTACCCTTTTACAAAAAAGCAAATCTTCGTTCACGCCGGGAAAGACGACGCTAAATCGCGTCTCCCTGCCCGATACGGCTTAGCCGATCAAGCCGGACAGGCGTTCCCAGAGACCGAAAGAAGATAAATCGTTGAAAGTAACCAGCATCATCATGGCCAGGAGCACCGCCAGGCCCGAACGATAAGCCCATTCCTGCACGCGCGGACTGACCGGCCTGCGCTGCACTGCCTCCACCCCGTAAAATAAAAGATGCCCGCCATCGAGCATGGGGATTGGCAACAGGTTGATGAACCCCAAGTTAATCGAAATGAGCGCCATGAAGAAGACGAAGCTTTCGATGCCCAGCGTCGCCGCCTGACCCGAAACCTCGGCAATCTTGAGCGGCCCGCCAAGTTCCTTCACCGAGCGGCCGCCGCCCAATATCTGGCCCAGCGTCTCCACCATAGTGCGGATGATCTGGCCCGTCTGCTTGATAGCGACGATGGGCGCGCGCCAGAGCGCGACCGGCTCAACCACGGGCTCCCCCGGAGCGATACCCAGCCGACCGATCCGGTAGCTGTTCCCAAAGCCGTCTCGCTCCTGCACCGCGCTGACGTGGCCCTGCTTCTCGATACTTCTGCCTGCGCGTTCGATCAGGATCTTCACCGGCTCATCGGGACGGATCTGCGCATAGAGCCGGATATCGTCGAATGTCGCCACTTCCCGGCCGTTGAGCGAGACGATGCGGTCGCCTGGCTGAATCCCCGCCGCAGCGGCCGCGCTGCCCGGCTGAACCTGACCGGCTACCGCTGGCGTGCGGCTTTCCCCATGGGCGAAGGCGAAGGCGGCAAGGATCAAGATAGCGAAGAGGAAGTTGATGAACGGCCCCGCCGCCACGATTGCCGCCCGCTGCCACAGCGGCTTGGCGGGGAAGCTTTCCGCACGCTCGGCGGCAGGAAGCTGCAGCCAGGCCGGATCGGTCTGGCTGGAGGCGTTCATATCACCCTTGAAACGGACATAGCCTCCCAGCGGCAGCGCGCCGATCCGCCAGCGTGTGCCGCGGCGGTCCACCCATGCGGCGATTTCCGGACCGAAGCCGATCGAAAAAGCCTCCGCCTTCACCCCGCACCAGCGGCCAACCAGATAGTGGCCCAGCTCATGCACGAAAACGAGCGGTCCGATGACCGCTACAAAGGCTAGGACGGTCAACAGAAAACCGGGGTTCTGGATCAAGCAGTCAATCTTTCCATCACATGTCGCGCCATGCTTCGCGCCTGCGCATCCGCTTCCAGCACATCGTCGATCCCGCTTGGCACAGGCGCGCTATAGCGGTTCAGAACGTCCTCCACAATCATGGCGATATCAAGGAAGCCGATGGCACCTTTAAGGAAGGCCGCGACGGCCACTTCATTGGCGGCATTGAGAATCGCCGGAGCCGCGCCACCTGCTTCCGCGGTGTGCCGCGCCAGACGAAGTGCCGGGAAGCGATCTTCGTCCGGAGCCTCAAAGTCCAGCCGTCCCGCCTGCGCGAGGTTCAGCGGCTGACACGGCGTCTCCATCCGCTTGGGCCAGGCAAGCGCGCTCGCAATGGGGATGCGCATGTCAGGCGATCCAAGCTGAGCTAAGGTCGAACGGTCCCGATATTCGACCATGCTGTGAATAATCGATTGGGGGTGGACCAATATCTCGATCCGGTCGAGCCCGACGGGGAAGAGATGAGCTGCCTCGATCAGCTCCAGCCCCTTGTTCATCATAGTCGCGCTATCGACGCTGATCTTCGCGCCCATCGACCAATTGGGATGCGCCACCGCCTGAGCAGGCGTGATGTCGCGCATCTCTTCCCGGCTGCGGGTGCGGAAGGGACCGCCGCTCGCGGTCAAAATAATCCTTGCCACATCTTCCAAGCGGCTTCCGGCAAGGCACTGGAAAATAGCATTATGTTCGCTATCGACCGGCAGCAGCGTCGCGCCCGAATGCTCCACCGCATCCATCATGAGCGCGCCTGCCGAAACCAGCGACTCCTTGTTGGCGAGCGCAACCGTGCCGCCTGCCTTCAACGCCGCCATTGTAGGGCGCAGGCCCGCACAGCCAACGATCGCCGCCATGCTCCAGTCCGCGCCAGCCTCAGCCGCTTCCACTAGAGCCCCTTCGCCCGCGGCAGCTATAACGCCCGATCCTTCAAGCGCGGCCTTGAGTGCGTCATAGCGCGCTTCATCCCCGATCACCGCCATGCGCGCGCCGAACTGGCGCGCCAGCGCGGCCAGGCCATCGACGTCACTGTGGGCGGTGAGCGCGACGACTTCAAATGCGCCGGGGTCGCGCTGAATGAGGTCGAGCGTCGACATGCCGACAGAGCCGGTCGCGCCGAAGATTGAAACTTTACGCATCAGGAAAATACCAGAAAAAGATAGAGGAGCGCCGCCAATGGAGCGGCGGTGGCAACGCCATCCAGGCGGTCCATCACCCCGCCATGGCCGGGTAGCAGGCTCCCGCTGTCCTTGACCCCCGCGCGCCGCTTCATCGCGCTTTCAAGCAGGTCGCCAAGCTGGGCCGCCACCGCCAGCAGCCCGCTCGCGGCGGCAAGCTGGATCGGCAGGCCCGCGAACCGGTGCAGCACAAAGCCGAGGACCAGCGCGGCAAGCACGCCGCCGCCCAGTCCAGCCCAGGTCTTGGACGGGCTGACCCGGCGAGCCAGCTTGGGGCCGCCGATCGCGCGCCCCGAGAAATAAGCCCCAATGTCCGTCGCCCAGACGAGCGCCAGCGCCCAGAAGGCCAGCAGCAGGCCGAAATTGTCCGGCTCTTGCTGCCGCAGGAAGATGAGCGCCATCACCGGCACGCACACGTAAAAGACGCCCATCGCCAGCCGCAGCGAGCGCGTAATCAATGCAACGAAGAAAAAGGCCGCCACCATAAGCGTGAAGGCTGTCCAGGACACTCCAGCCGCCAACGGACAAAGCAGCGCCAGCGGGACGGATACGGCAAACATCGACAAGCGCCGGTGCTCAGGCGTCGCTCCCGCCAGGTCAGCCCACTCCCCCTGCATCAGCACGCCCGCGATAACGAGCAACAGCCAGAAGAAAAATCCGCCGAAATAGAGTCCCGCCGAAGCCAGAAATACAAGGAGAATGCCGACGATCGTGCGGGTACGAAGCTCGCTCGACATAGATCACAGCCCGCCGAAACGGCGGTCCCTCAAGCGGAAGGCATCAAGGGCCTCGGCAAGCGCCCCCGCATCAAAATCGGGCCAGAGCGTATCGGTGAAATAGAGTTCGGCATAGGCCGCCTGCCACAGCATGAAGTTGCTGAGCCGCTGCTCTCCCGAGGTCCGGATCAAAAGGTCGAGCGGCGGCAGGCCGACAGTATCGAGGCCCGCTTCCACATCGCCGATGCCGATTGCATCCGGGTCGATTTCGCCCGCCTGAACACGCTGAACGATGCTTTGCGCCGCCCGCACCAGTTCGTCCTGCGCGCCATAATTGAGTGCGATGGCGATGATCGGCCCAGTATTGGCCGCGGTCCGCGCCACCGCCCGTTCGATGAGATCGACGAGCGCGGGATCAAGCGCCTGATAATTGCCGATGACGCGCAGCCGGACACCGTTCGCGTGAAATTCGTCCAGGTCGGATTCGATAAAGCGCCGCAGCAACCCCATGAGGTCTGCCACCTCGCTCGCGGGCCGCTTCCAATTTTCAGAGGAAAAGGCGTAGAGCGTCAGGCACTCCAATCCCAACTCGCGCGCCGCGCGCGAAACCCGGCGCACAGCCTCCACGCCAGCGCGATGTCCGGCGATGCGGGGCAGGAACCGCTTCTTCGCCCATCGGCCATTGCCATCCATGATGATGGCGACATGACGCGCGCCATGACCGGACGCATCTCCATGGGCGAGGTCGGACTGGGCTTGGCTTGCCATCAGAAGTGCGCGCGAGCGGTGGACACGGGGCGGAGCGTCCCGGCTCAGTGGCCGAGAATTTCCTTCTCCTTGGCGGCCGTCACCGCATCGATATCGGCGATGGTGCTGTCGGTCAGCTTCTGCACCTCGGTTTCGAGGCGCTTGCGCTCATCCTCGCTGATCTCACCCTTCTTTTCGTCGGTCTTGAGATGGTCCATGCCGTCGCGGCGGACATTGCGGACCGCAACACGCGCGCCTTCCGCATATTTGCTGGCGAGCTTGGCCAGTTCCTTGCGCCGCTCCTCGGTCAGATCGGGGATGGGCAGGCGTAGCGTCTGACCGTCAACGATCGGGTTCAGGCCCAGGCCCGCCGAACGGATAGCCTTGTCGGCCGGGCCGACATTGGTCTTATCCCACACCTGAACTGACAACATGCGCGGCTCGGGCGCGGAAACGGTAGCAATCTGGTTCAGCGGCATGTGCGCGCCATAAACCTCAACCGTCACCGGATCGAGCAGCTGGATATTGGCGCGGCCGGTGCGCAGACCCGCCAGGTCGCCCTTCAGCGATTCGACGGCCCCGTGCATCCGGCGTTCGAGGTCGGCCTTGTCATATTGAGCCATGGTCTTTCAGCGCTCCTGATTTTGCACGATCGTCGCAACACCGTCACCGGCCAGCACCTTGGCCAGATTGCCGGTTTCGCGGATGTTGAACACGACGATGGGAATATTGTTTTCGCGGCAGAGCGCAATGGCGCTCGCGTCCATGACCTTCAGATTGTCGTTCAGCACCCGGTCGAAGCTGATCTGGTCATAACGCGCTGCATCCGGCACCTGCTTGGGATCGGCATCATAGATGCCATCGACGCTGGTACCCTTGAACAGCGCGTTGCAATTCATTTCGGCCGCACGCAGCGCCGCAGTGGTATCAGTGGTGAAGAAGGGACTGCCGGTCCCCGCCGCGAAGATGACGATCCGGCCCTTTTCCATGTGCCGCACCGCCTTTCGCCGGATATAAGGCTCGCAGACCGAGGCCATCGGGATCGCCGACTGGACGCGCGTGTCGTAGCCGATCTTTTCCAGCGCATTCTGCACCGCCAGCGCGTTCATCACGGTGGCGAGCATGCCCATATAGTCGGCGCTGGTGCGGTCGAAGCCCTTCGCGGCGCCCGCCAGACCCCGGAAGATATTGCCGCCGCCGACCACGACGCAGATTTCGAAGCCCGCATCCTTCGCCGCAGCGATCTCGGACGCGACGCGGTTCACGGTCTCTGGCTCGATGCCGAACTGCCCCTGCCCCATCAGCACTTCGCCCGAGAGTTTCAGCAATATGCGCTTGAACGGCGGACGGGTCATGCGGGGCAAAATTCCTCTAGAGGCAGACAAGGAAATGGCGCGCACCTTAGGCAGCGCGCGCCACTCTGTGAAGTCCTTAGCGTCCTTGGGCGGCTTGTCGAGAAGCCTTGCTTCCCGCGCGCCGCCCGAACCGAACGCTTTGTCAGATCACGGCCGGATCAAACGCCCGCAGCCGCGGCGACTTCGGCAGCGAAGTCGCTCGTTTCCTTCTCGATGCCTTCACCGAGCTGGAAGCGGACATAATTTTTCAGCGTGATCGACTTGCCTGCATCCTTCGCCGCCTTGGCGACGACGTCGGCCACCGGGGTCTTGTTGTCCATGACGAACAGCTGCGACAGCAGGGCGTTCTCCTTCGCGTACTTAGCCACGGCGCCATCGACCATCTTCGCGACGATCTCGGCGGGCTTGCCCGATTCGGCAGCCTTTTCAGCGGCGATGGCGCGCTCACGCTCCAGCAGGGCCGGATCGATGTCGGCCGCAGACAGCGCCAGCGGGAAAGCCGCGGCAATGTGCATCGCGATCTGCTTGCCCAGCGGCTCCAGGACGTCAGCAGGCGCATCACCTTCCAGCGCGACGAGAACGCCGATCTTGCCAAGGCCCGGCGCAGCCGCGTTGTGGACGTAGGGGACGACCACGCCCTGGCTTACTTCCACCTGGCCGACGCGGCGCAGGGTCTGGTTCTCGCCGATGGTAGCGATGTTCGACACCAGCTTTTCCGAAATGGTGCCGCCAGCGGGGTGGGCCTGAGCCGACAGCGCTTCGGCGTCGGACGCGCCGCTGTTCAGAGCCACCTGCGCCACGGTGCGGACGAAATCCTGGAACTGGTCGTTCTTGGCGACGAAGTCCGTTTCGCTGTTCACCTCGACGGCAACGCCCTTGGTGCCAGCGACAGCGACGCCAACCAGACCTTCGGCGGCGGTGCGGCTGGACTTCTTCTGCGCGGCGGCAAGCCCCTTGGCGCGCAGCCAATCGACGGCGGCTTCCATGTCGCCATTGGCTTCGGCGAGCGCCTTCTTGCAGTCCATCATGCCCGCGCCCGAACGGTCGCGCAGTTCCTTGACGGCGGCAGCGGTAATCTCGGCCATGTTTCGGCTCCTAAATGTTCGATGGGTTCAAATATGAATGGTTCAAACAAGCAGTAGGGCGCGTTCCGGTGGAGCGCGCCCTAGCCTGTCAATCTTGCAGTTCGAAGACCGCGGGATCAGGCCTGCGCAACGACCTCTTCAACCTCGGGCTCATCGAGAGCGCCCAGGTCAACGCCCGAAGCCTGCTGCGCCCCACGGTTGCCCTTGGTGGCGGCGGCGGCGATAGCGTCGCAGTAGAGGCGGATCGCGCGGCTGGCGTCATCGTTCGCGGGAACCGGGAAAGCGATGCCGTCGGGCGAGACGTTCGAATCGAGGATCGCAACGACCGGGATGCCCAGCGTGTTGGCTTCCTTGATCGCCAGCTCTTCCTTGTTGGCGTCGATCACGAACATGACATCGGGGATGCCGTTCATGTCGCGGATGCCGCCCAGCGACAGTTCGAGCTTCTCGCGCTCGCGGGTCATCTGAAGGACTTCCTTCTTGGTGAAGCCGTGGGTGTCGCCCGACAGCTTCTCTTCGAGGGTCTTCAGGCGCTTGATCGAGCCCGAGATGGTCTTCCAGTTGGTGAGCATGCCGCCCAACCAGCGGTGGTTGACGAAATGCTGGCCCGACTTGCGCGCGGCTTCAGCGATCGGGTCCTGCGCCTGGCGCTTGGTGCCGACGAACAGCACCTTGCCACCGGCTGCGACGGTCCCCGATACGAAATCCAGTGCGCGGCCGAAGAGCGGCACGGTCTGCGACAGGTCGAGAATGTGGATGCCATTGCGCTCGCCGAAGATGTACGGCTTCATGCGCGGGTTCCAGCGGTGGGTCTGGTGGCCGAAGTGAGCGCCGGCCTCGATCAATTGGTGCATGGTGACGACAGGAGCCGCCATAATATTTCTCCTTCCGGTTGATGCCTCTGGGAATCAGGAACTGAAACGCGAACGCCGCAGCACCGGATATGTGCGATTCCCATGTGGAATGGCGCGGCCCTTAGCCCCTACCACGCAGCGATGCAAGGGGTTGACTCGCTGAGAGATTGAGAACATAAAGTGAACATGTGGAACAAACAGGCGCTCCGGCCGGTTTGCTGCCTTCATTTCGGGACTTTGGTTCCCTAGCACAGAAAAGTGAGCGGCCTCATGTTCACCCTTGTTGCAGCTACCGTTTTCTTCGCGGCCTTCTTGCTGGCCGCTGGCACGATCCTGGGCATGTTCGCACTCTATCGCGACAAGATGATCGCCGCTCTGCTGTTCGAACCTATCCCGCAGGAGGCGCCGGTTTACCGCCTGCGGATCAGCCGCCGCCGGGCAGAGCCGCGTTCCACCGTCTCCGTCCGCCCGATAGCTGCCGGCATCCTCACCGCCTGATCGGATCAAGCGTTGGCGGCTGGCGCTTGCTGCCGGCGCACCCGCGCATAGGACATCATCCCGAACGGTATGGTGGTCAGATAGATGGCGCATATGAAGAGCAATGTGAGCCACGGATCGGTGATCAGCAGCGCAGCTAGCAGCCCTGCAACTGCAATTGCTTCCAGCCGGATCCGCTTGCGCAAGCGGAGCGCCGACCAGCTATAGGTGGCGATGTTGGATATCATCAGGAAGGCCGTGAAGGCGGTCCATGGCGCGACGACATACCAGGCCCGGAATATCTCCTGCCCCGTCACCAGCCACAGATAGAGCGGCACGAATGCCAGGCCAGCGCCCGCTGGAGCCGGCACGCCGGTCAGGAAACCTGCGGACTTATGGGGCTGCTCGTCCGCATCAATGTTCGCGTTGAACCGCGCCAGCCGCAGCGCGCAGGACAAAGCATGGGCCAGCGCGAAGATCCAGCCGAACTTGGGCATAGCGTGCAACGACCATAGATAAAGGGTCAGGGCCGGCGCGACGCCAAAGGCGATCGAATCAGACAGCGAATCCAGTTCTGCCCCGAATCGGCTTTCTCCACGAAGCAGCCGGGCGATCCGCCCATCCAGCCCGTCCAGAACTCCGGCGATCAGGATGGACAGTACCGCCCTCTCCCACTCGCCCGATATGCCGTAGCGAACGCCGGTCAGGCCAAAGCAGAGCGCCATCGCCGTAACAGCATTGGGCGCGACCATCCGCAACGTGATGCCCCGGCGAAGCCCTCGCGGAATGGTGCGCCGCTGCCTCATTGCTGGATGCCCGAAATGACGCGCATGTCGCCAATCTGGCCCAGGATGGTTTCGCCCGCCACCGTCCTCTGCCCCAGCACCACACGCGGTGCGGTTCCTGCGGGCAGATAGACATCGACGCGACTGCCGAAACGGATCAGGCCGATACGCTGCCCCGCCGCGATCATGTCGCCAGGTTTCACGAACGGCACGATCCGACGCGCCACCAGCCCCGCAATCTGGGTAAAGCCGACCCGCAACCCATCATGCCGCTCGACCAGGATATGCTGCCGTTCGTTATCCTCGCTCGCCTTGTCGAGGTCGGCGTTCAAGAACTTACCGGAGATATAAACGACCGACTTCACGGTCCCGCCGATCGGCGTGCGGTTGATGTGGACATCGAACACACTCATGAAGATCGAAACGCGGACCATCGGCTGATCGCCCAGTCCGTCCGCTCCCGCCATCTCGCGGGGCGGCGGCACGCGCTGGATCAGCGTCACAAGCCCATCGGCAGGCGCGACGATCGCGCGCTCATCCTGCGGCACCGCGCGCACCGGATCGCGGAAGAAGGCGAACACCCAAATCGTCACCATCACCATCAGCCAACCGGGAATCTCCCAGCCCACCAGGAACAGCACCAGTGTGATCGCCGCAGCGATCAGGCCAAATTTCATCCCTTCGGCATGCACCGAAGGGAAGCGCCACTTCACATTGCCGCCCAAAGCGACGGTGATTTCGTCATTTTCCATGGCATCCGTCTTTAGGCACAGTCCCATGCGGTGACAACGGCCGATACCGCCTCTGGTGCCGGTGGACACGGATGCTCGGCAAAAGCCATTGCGCAGTTGAACATTGCCGCCGCTTTCCCTAGGGCGTGTCGCAAATTCCAACCGAACCAAGAAGGCGAAAGAGGCGCATGGCGAAGATCAAGGTCAAAAACCCTGTCGTGGAGATCGACGGCGACGAAATGACGCGGATCATCTGGCAATGGATCCGTGAGCGCCTTATCCTTCCCTATCTCGACATCGACCTGAAATATTACGACCTCAGCGTCGAAAAGCGCGACGAGACCAACGATCAGATCACCGTCGATTGCGCCAATGCGATCAAGCAATATGGCGTCGGCGTGAAGTGCGCCACTATCACCCCCGACGAAGCACGCGTCGAGGAATTCAACCTCAAGCAGATGTGGAAGTCGCCCAACGGCACGATCCGCAACATCCTGGGCGGCGTCGTCTTCCGCGAACCGATCGTCATCAAGAACGTCCCTCGCCTGGTTCCGGGCTGGACCGATCCGATCGTGATCGGCCGTCACGCGTTCGGCGACCAGTATCGCGCCACCGACTTCCTCGTCCCCGGCCCCGGCAAGCTGCGCATGGTGTGGGACGGCGAAAATGGCGAGAAGATCGAGAAGGACGTCTTCACCTTCCCCAGCCCCGGCGTCGCCATGGGCATGTACAACCTTGACGATTCGATCCGCGATTTCGCCCGCGCCAGCATGAACTATGCGCTGGATCGCGGATGGCCGCTGTATCTCTCGACCAAGAACACCATCCTCAAGGCCTATGACGGCCGCTTCAAGGATCTGTTCCAGGAAGTGTTCGACGCCGAATTCGCCGATCAGTTCAAGGCGAAGGACATCGTCTATGAGCACCGCCTGATCGACGACATGGTTGCGTCCGCGCTCAAGTGGAGCGGCAAGTTCGTCTGGGCCTGCAAGAATTACGACGGCGACGTCCAGTCGGACACCGTCGCGCAGGGCTTCGGCTCGCTCGGCCTCATGACTTCGGTCCTGCTCTCGCCCGACGGCAAGACGGTCGAAGCGGAGGCCGCGCACGGCACCGTCACCCGCCACTATCGCCAGCATCAGCAGGGCAAGTCGACCTCGACCAACCCGATCGCGTCGATCTTCGCCTGGACCCAGGGCCTGTCCTTCCGCGGCAAGTTCGACGACACGCCGGAAGTGACCAAGTTCGCCGAAACGCTGGAAAAGGTCTGCATCGAAACCGTTGAAAGCGGCGCGATGACCAAGGATCTGGCGCTGCTGATCGGCCCCGATCAGGCGTGGATGACGACGGAACAGTTCTTCGAACAGATCCGCGTCAACCTCGAAGCTGAAATGGCCAAGTGGAACTGAGAACACGGAACTGATCCGCTTCTCGGGAATTTCAGTACGGTAACGGAATGAAGGCGGCGCCCCAAGCGCCGCCTTTTCCATGACGGGAGATCTGAATGACGACCGCGACCAGAAAACGCCTGGAGGTCCGCACCGCGGTCCCATCCGACGTACGCGGCATTCAGCGGCTGATCGCCCGTGTCTATCCCGGCATGTCCAATTATTCGCTGGCCACGCTCCGGGGTCAGATCAACAATTTTCCGGATGGCTGCTTCGTCGCCCTCTACGATAACCGGATCGTCGGCTATTGCGCGACCATGCGCGTCAGCAGGACGATGGCCTTTTCGTTCCATGATTGGGAGGAGATCACGGCCAACGGCTTCGGCACCCGACACAGCGCGGCGGGTGAATGGCTGTACGGCTATGAAATGGCCGTCGATCCCAAATTACGTGGCCTGCGCATCGGCCAGCGCCTCTATGACGAACGCAAGGAACTGGCCGAACAGCTGGACCTGCACGGCATCATCATCGCTGGCCGCATGCCCGGCTACGCGCGCGCCAAACGCCGCGTCGATGGTCCCGCCGACTATCTGGACAAGGTGGTCCACGGCAAGCTGCGTGACCAGGTCATCAGCTTCCAGCTCAAGAACCAGTTCGAACCCTTGGGCGTCCTCGAAAATTACCTGCCCGAGGACAAGCAGTCGGACGGTCACGCCGCTCACCTTGTTTGGCGCAATCCTTATGTCGATCCGGATGAAGCCCCCGAAATGCGGGTCCCGCGCGGCGTCGAAAGCGTCCGCCTCGCCACCTGCCAGCTTCAGGCGCGCGCGGTCGAGGATTTCGACGCTTTCATCCGCAACATCGAATATTTCGTCGATGTGGCGGCGGATTACAGGTCCGACTTCATCGTCTTTCCGGAGCTATTCACCCTTCCCCTGCTCTCTTTCGAAACGAAGAAGCTCTCGCCGCTTGAAGCGATCGACAAGCTCACCGGCTATACCCCGCGCCTGACCAAGGAGCTAACGCGGATGGCTCTGGAATATAATATCAACATCATCGGCGGGTCTCACCCGACGCGAGCCGATGATGGCGATATCCAGAATATCGCCTATGTCGCCCTGCGCGACGGTTCGGTTCACACGCAGGAAAAGATCCATCCCACGCCCAACGAAGCCTTCTGGTGGAACATCAAGGGCGGCGATTCGCTGGACGTTATCCAGACCGACTGCGGCCCGATCGGCGTCCTCATCTGCTACGACAGTGAATTCCCCGAACTGGCGCGTCGCCTCGTCGATCAGGGCGCGCGCATTATTTTCGTGCCCTTCTGCACCGACTCTCGCCTGGGCTATATGCGCGTCCGCTACTGTGCGCAGGCCCGCGCGATCGAGAACCAATGCTATGTCGTGATGTCCGGCAATGTCGGCAATCTGCCCAATGTCGATAATATGGACATTCAATATGCACAGAGCGCGATCCTGACGCCCTGCGACCTCCCTTTCGCGCGCGACGGCATCGCGGCGGAATCGACCGAGAATGTCGAAACGCTGACCATGGCCGACGTGAACCTCGCGGACCTCAGCTGGGCCCGCGCGGAAGGCACGGTACGCAACCTGCGCGACCGGCGGTTCGACCTTTACCATATCGATTGGGACAGCAGCCCCGATCACGCTCACGCCCCCAGCGGTGGCCCCGTCCCGGCAGGCGGGCACAATGCGCCGGGCGGTGGGTGATCAGTCGCAAGACGCCTCTCACCGTCAACTACCTCAGCAATGCAAGAAGCCGCCCACCACCGTTCGGGCTGAGCCTGTCGAAGCCCCATTCTTCACACCCCGACAAGCCCAAAGCTGCTAAATCCGTCCTCCGGCATCGGGCGACCGGATATGCTCGCGCCGGAATCCCAATCCCACCAGCCGCGCCGGGATCCCCCGCAAAACCGCAAAGCGATCCAGCAACTTGACCGGCCAGGGCGGCGCGGTCAGCCGCGCATCCGGGTCCAGCAGCGCCCCGATAATCCGGTCATGGGCCATCTTCTGCATCCGCTGGATAATCCGCGTCGGCAGCAGTCGCCGCCGCTGCACCAGAGGCGCGATAGCGTCCACATCCCGCCCCTCGGCCATTGCGCCCGCCATCAAATTCGCCGCCGCCACCGCATCCTGAATAGCTAGGTTGATCCCCACACCGCCAACCGGCGACATGGCGTGGGCCGCATCTCCGATCGCCAGCAGCCCCGGCCGATACCAGCGCGTCAGGCGGTCGAGCGCCACCGACAACAGTTTCACCTGATCCCAGTTCGTCAGGTCCCGCGCCGCTTCCGCCATATCCGGCGCCAGCGTTCCGATCTCGGCCCGAAACGCCTCCAACCCTCTGGCGCGCACGGCATCCGCCTGCCCCTTGGCAAAGACATAGGCGCACTGCCCATAATCGCCCCGGTCGATCTGAACGAACAGCCGCCCGGCTTCGAACACGCCCATGCTTTGATTTTCCGCCGTCTCCCGCTTCGGCAAACCGAACCAGAAAACGTCCATGGGTGCGCCGATATCCTCCAGCGGCAGCGCCGCCGCCTCTCGCAACACCGACCGGCGCCCGTCCGCCGCAATCACATATTGGGCGGCCACCCTCTCGCCGCCGGCGAGCAGCACGGCATTGACGCGCCCGCTGCCGTCATAGCCAAGCCCTATCGCCTCCGCATTCATGCGCAGGGCAAAACCTGAATAGTGCCGCGCCTCGTCCGCCACGAAATCCAGGAAATCCCACTGCGGCATTAGCGCAATGAAGCGGCTTTCCACCGGCAAACGGCGGAAATCGGCTATCCGCATCCGCCGCCCGGCAACGCGCCCCGCCAGTTCGCTGACCTTGTTGTGCGGCCGTTCCAGCAAGCGGTCACGCAGGCCGAGTTCGCGAAACAGTTCCAGCGTGGAGGGGTGAACCGTATCGCCACGAAAATCGCGCAGGAAATCGCCATGCTTCTCCAGCACAGTGACCGGGACCCCCGCTCGCGCGAACAGCAGGCCAGCCATCATCCCCGCAGGGCCGCCGCCGACGATCACCAGATGAGCGGCCATTGCCCCTCCTGCTTTCAGGAAACATCCGTCCTGCCACAGGGGTTATAACCTGCATGCCTTCGACCGTCATCCGCCGCTTCGATTATGATGCCGCGCAACACCGGCTGGATGTGCAGTTCGTCAGCGGTAGGCGCTATAGCTATCATGACGTGCCGGAGAAGCTGGTCGCCGACATGCGAAAGGCCACGTCGAAGGGCGGCTTCTTCAACCGCCGCATTCGCGACCATTTCCGCTTCACCCGTGAGGAATGAACGAACCGCGTTGGGTCGAGATCGCCTTGAAACCGTTCGCCCTGAGCTTGTCAGAGGGCTTTCTTGGCGAACGGAAAGGCCCTCCGACTGCTTCCGTAGGCTTTACCTCACTCCACCGTCACCGATTTCGCCAGGTTACGCGGCTGATCGACATCCGTGCCCTTCGCGACCGCCACATGATAGGCAAGCAACTGCACCGGCACCGCATAAATCATCGGCGCGATCAGTGGATGGACCTTGGGCATGGTGATGGTCGCGATGCAGCCCTCGCCCGCGGCCTGAACCCCATCATAATCGGAAATCAAAATAACCTTGCCGCCGCGCGCCTGCACTTCCTGCATATTGCTGACGGTCTTTTCAAACAGCGGCCCGCTCGGCGCCAGCACGATCACCGGCACCTTGTCGTCGATCAGGGCGATCGGCCCATGCTTCATCTCGCCAGCGGCATAGCCTTCGGCATGGATATAGCTGATTTCCTTGAGCTTCAGCGCCCCTTCCAGCGCCAGCGGATAGTCCGGCCCACGCCCCAGATACAGCACGTCGCGCGCACCCGCGACCAGATGCGCCATATCCTCGATCGACTCGTCATAGGCCAGCGCCCCATTGAGCGCAGCGGGCGCTTCGGACAGGTGCCGCACCAGTTCCTTCTCCGCCTTGGCGTCGAGCCGACCCTTGGCGCGCGCAAGGTTGGCGGCGAACGCGGCCAGCACCGCCAGCTGGCAGGTGAAGGCCTTGGTTGAAGCGACGCCGATTTCCGGCCCTGCATGGGTTGGCAGCAGCAGGTCAGCCTCCCGCGCCATGGTGCTGGTCGGCACGTTGACGACGGCGGCGATCTTCTGCCCCTCCGCGCGGGCATAACGCAGCGCGGCGAGCGTATCTGCCGTCTCACCGGACTGACTGATGACGATCATCAACCCGCCATCCTCCATCACCGGCGCGCGATAGCGGAACTCGCTCGCCACATCGATATCGACGGGGACGCGGGCGAACTGCTCGATCCAATATTTCGCGACCATCCCCGCATAATAGCTGGTGCCGCAGGCGACGATGGTGACGCGGCGGATCGTTCCCAGGTCAAAATCCGGTATCGGCAGCGAGACCCGGTCCTCCATCCGCTGAAGGTAAGACTTCAGCGTCTGCGCCACCACGACCGGCTGCTCGTAAATCTCCTTGAGCATATAGTGACGATGATTGCCCTTGGAGATCAGCTCGCCAGTGACGCCGGAAATGGTGATGGGTCGCTCGGCGGGGTTGTTGTCCTTGTCGAAAATCTCCGCGCCATCGGCCGTGACGACGACCCAATCGCCCTCCTCCAGATAGGCGATGCGCTGCGTCAGCGGAGCCAGCGCCAGCGCGTCGGAGCCGAGATAGGTCTCGCCCTCGCCATAACCGACCACCAGGGGCGACCCGAGCCGCGCGCCGATCAGCATGTCCGGATGGCTGCGGAACAGGATCGCCAGGGCAAAAGCGCCATGCAGGCGCGGCAGCACTTGGCGGACGGCCTCCTGCGGCGAAGCGCCCTGCTCGACCAGTTCACTCACCAGATGGGCCACGACTTCGGTATCCGTTTCGCTATCGAAACGACGCCCGCGCCCCGTCAGTTCCTCACGCAGCGGCTTGAAATTCTCGATGATCCCATTGTGCACCAGCGCCACTTCCTTCGTGGCATGCGGATGCGCATTATTGGTCGTCGGCGCCCCATGCGTCGCCCAGCGGGTATGTGCGATGCCCGTCGTTCCCGGCAGCGGACAATTCGCTAATTCCTTCACCAGATTGGCAAGCTTGCCTTCCGCCCGCCGCCGCTCGATCGCGCCCTCATAGACCGTCGCAACGCCCGCGCTGTCATAGCCGCGATATTCCAACCTGCGCAGCCCTTCGACAAGCCGCTCCGCCACATCGTCCTTACCGATGATTCCGATGATACCGCACATGAATCCTGAGCCTCAAAGTCATGCAAAGAAAAGAGAAGCGCTGCCTTCCGCCCACCTATGCCATGATCGGCATGCCAGCGACAGGGGCCAGTATCATTCTGGACGAATTGTCACCAGCCAGACATCCGGCGGTGAGAGCATCCGGATCGGCAGCCCGCTGGTGCCGACGCCAGCCGACACGATCATCGATTTCGCGCCCTCGCGATATAGGCCACAGGCATAGCGCGTACCGAAGCGGGACGGTACATAGACGATCCCGGCAAACGGCAGCGCCACCTGACCACAATGTGTATGCCCCACCAGCGTCAGCAGCGGCCTGTCCGGCAGGGCGGGAAGCACATCCGGTCCGTGCGACAGGACGACCTGCGCGCCGCCCAGCTCCTCCATTGCTTGCAAGGTGCCGGGGATGTCCGGCCGGCTCGTATAGATGTCCCGCAACCCGCCGATCACCAGCGGCCCTCGCCGGACGGCTTCGTTGAGTAGCAACGGAATACTAATCCTCGCGAACAACTGACGCCATTGCTTGCCATTGACCTTGGCATGACGTTTCGCGTCATGATTACCCAGCACCGCCAGCACCCCCAAGGGAGCGCGCAGCCCGGCAAAGGGCGCAATGCTCGCTGCTGCGTCGTACGTCGCGCCACCCTTAGGGTCTCCGATATAGTCCCCGCCCAGCAGGATGAGGTCGGGCTTTAGTCGGTTTACCTGCCGCACGATCCTTGTCATCCGTTCGGGGCTGTTGTCCGGCCCGGACAGGTGACTGTCCGTCAACAATGCTACTGTCACCGGCTGCCGCATCGCACCCGCGGGATAGGGCAGCGCGATCTCCATGCGTCGCACCACCGGCATGACGCGGGCATTGTCGCAAAGCCACAAGGCAAAGCTGGTCAGCAGCAGGCAGGGCAGCAGCAAGGCCCAGACGCAGCCCCGGCGGCTAAAAAGACGCGTCACTTGGCGGCTTTGCGCGCCTGCATTTTTGCCCGGAAGCGTGCTGCCCAGCCTGGCTTCCCCTCCTGCACAGGACGAACAAGACAGAGCGCGTCGGCCTCTACCTCCTGCGTCACGACGCTGCCTGCGCCCACGATTGCCCCCTCGCCGATCTTCACCGGCGCGACCAGCGCGCTGTTCGAGCCGATGAAGGCGCCTGCGCCAATCTCCGTTTTATATTTGAAGAAGCCATCATAATTGCAGGTGATCGTACCCGCCCCAATGTTCGCGCCGGTCCCAATGCTGGCATCGCCGATATAGGACAGGTGGTTGACCTTCGCGCCCTCGCCCAGTTCCGCCTTTTTGACTTCGACGAAATTGCCGACCTTCGCCTTGGCGCCGATCTTCGCTCCTGGGCGCAGCCGTGCATAAGGGCCGATCTCCGCGCCCGTCCCGATTGTCGCCCCTTCAAGGTGCGAAAAGGCGCGGATCACCACATTATCGGCGACCGTTACACTGGGTCCAAACACGACATTGGGCTCGATCACCACATCGCGGCCCAGCGCCGTGTCATAGGCGAAAAACACGGTCTCTGGTGCGATCAGCGTCGCGCCGTCGCGCATAGCCTCACTGCGCCGCCGGTCCTGCCACGCAGCCTCGATCACCGCCTGCTCAGCCCGGCTATTGACGCCAGCCACCTCCCACGCCTCCGTTTCGATGACTGCGCTTTGCGTTCCGGGCAGCATGATGATGTCGGGCAGATAATATTCACCCGCCGCATTGTTGTTGCCGATCTTGTCCAGCAACACGAAGAGATCGGTCGATCGCACCGCCATCAGGCCGGAGTTGCACAGCGTCACCGCACGCTCAGCAGCGTCTGCATCCTTATATTCGACCATCTTGCCGATGATGCCCTGACCATTGGTGATGATCCGGCCATAGGCCCCGGCATCTTCCGGCCGGAAGCCCAGAACCACGGCGCGCAGTTCATCCCCCAGGTTCAGCCGGTCCAGCATCGCCCGCATCGTCTCAGGCCGGACCAGCGGCACATCGCCATAGAGGATCAGGATATCGCCCGCAAAACCAGCGAGCGCGTCATGCGCCTGCGCGACGGCATGGCCCGTGCCCAGTTGCTGCTCCTGCACCGCGATCACCGCACCGGTGCCTGCCACAGCCGCTTCCACCTGATCACGGCCAGCCCCGACAACCACCACCTGCCGCTCGGGGTCAAGCTCTGCGATACTGCTGAGCAGGTGCAGCAGCATCGGCCGGCCCGCGACGGGGTGCAGCACCTTGTGCTTGGCCGATTTCATTCGCGTACCCTGCCCGGCGGCAAGGATGATGACGGCGAGTGGGCGGGTGGCGGTCACGGCGGACGCGTCCTCTTCTTGGGTGAAAAGATCGATAAATCTCATCGCTCTCTGCCACGTTTGACTTGCCTTTGCCACCGCGCAGACCGCATGAGCCGCCGATGACCAGCATTCCTTTTGACATAGTAGGCTTCGACCTTGACGGCACCTTGCTCGACACCAGCGGCGACCTGGCGGCTGCCGTCAATTATGCGATCGCGACGGATGGCCGCCCGCCCTTTCCCGTCGATGCGATCCGCCCTTTCGTTGGCAAGGGCGCGAAAGTCATGCTGGAGCGCGCGCTGACGGCGTCCGGCGGCTATGATGATGATCTGCTGGCGAGGATGCTGCCGATCCTGCTCGATTATTATGAGCAAAACCTCGCCATCCATTCCATACCCTATCCGGGTTTGTTGGAAGCGATGACGGCGCTAGAGCAGGCAGGCTTGAAGCTCGCCATTTGCACGAACAAGGCGGAACGCTTCACCATTCCACTGCTTCACCAGATCGGCCTGTCAGACCGTTTCGCCAGCGTCGTGGGCGGCGACACGCTAGGTGTAGCAAAGCCTGATCCTGCCCCCATTCACGAAATGATCGCACGCGCGGGCGGCGGCCGCACCATCTTCCTGGGCGACACGATCAACGACATCGCGGGCGCGCGCAATGCGGGCATTCCCAGTATCGCGGTCAGCTTCGGTTTCCTCGATGGCCCTGTCGAACAACTGAAGGCGGACGCCGTCATCCATCATTTCGATGAGTTGCTGCCGCTCCTGAAAAACTGGCTGGGTGGACCTGCGTGACGGCCGTTAGTCCATAACGGACCAACATCTCATCGATTTTGGAAGTATTTGTTAAGTCAGGCCTTATACCGCGTCCCGCACGGCAGCCTTGTGCCCGGCATCTTACCGTCAACCAGATAGAGGGCAGACAGCATGGGCGAGAACTACGCTTTCTTCCTGCCGGTGATGATGGCGAGCTTCGGGGTCGTTTTCCTGATCGTCTGGGGTTGGCATGTGCGTGCGGCAGGCTGGTGGAGCGCGGCTTTTTTCTGCATCGCCGCGGGCTTTTCCGCGCCTGCCGGCTTCGCGGCGATCCCTACACCGCTGTGGAGCATTATCGCCGATCTGCTGTTCGCGACCGGCTTTTTGCTTTTCAGCCAGGCGCTATTGCAACGCTGGCGGCCATCCTGGCTCTTGCCGGTTCGGCTAAGTATCTGGGGCGGTTCGCTACTGCTCTGTGTCATCGCGAATATTGTCGATAATTTGCCCCTTGAGCTGGTTGCATCGGACTTCGGATGCTTCCTCCTTATCGCACTCCCGCTCATCGCCGCGAAAGGCCATTTGCGTGGGGGTGCGGATCGAGCGCTGTTCGCTGCGGCATGTCTTGTCGCCTTGGACAATCTTGTGCGCGGCAGCACCGTCCCCCTTACTCTTTCTGCCGGCAGTGACTTCCTCACCAGCAATTATGCCTATCTGATGCAAGCGCTGGCCTGCATTTTCGGACTGTTTCTAGCGCTTTCCGCGCTGGCGACGCAGGTGATTGTTTTGCTGGGCCGCTATCAACGCGAGGCGATGATCGATCCTCTTTCGGGTTTGTTCAACCGCCGCGGCTTTGATGACGCAGTCGCCAGGATCGAAGCGGAAGGTGGGCATGGTGGTAGCCTCATCGTCTGCGACATCGATCATTTTAAAGCCGTCAACGACGAATATGGACACGCACTCGGCGACTCGGTGATCAGCGCGCTGTCTCAACTGATCATCGCGGCCGCACCGCCCGGCGCCATTGCCGCGCGCTTTGGCGGGGAGGAATTTGTCCTGTTCCTCCCGGGCACGAACGCGGCCCGGGCTGCGGAGGTCGCCAACGACCTGCGGGAAAGCTTTACTCGAACGGTGGCGGTTACGCTGCAACTTGCGCATGTGCTGACCGCCAGCTTCGGGCTTTCCACCGTGCAGCGGAGCGACCGATCGATCCACGACGCTATCGCGCGCGCTGACGAGGCACTCTACGAAGCGAAATCACGCGGTCGCAACCGGGTCTGCGTTCGGCGCGCCCTCTCTTCGCCGGCTGCGGAACCCGTCTTCCCTCAGCGGATCGTCAGCGCTTGAAAAAGAAAAGGGCCACCCGAAAGGCGGCCCTTTAACCTCGACTGAGAGGTCGAGACAGCGATCACATGTGGATCGGCTTGCCCGTCACCGCCATCGCGGCTTCCTTGATCGCTTCGCTATGCGTTGGGTGCGCGTGGCAGGTATAGGCGATGTCCTCGCTCGAAGCGCCGAACTCCATAGCCTGCGCCGCCTGCGCGATCATCGTGCCGGCTACCGTCGCGATCACCCACACGCCCAGAACCTTGTCGGTTTCAGCGTCGGCAATGACCTTCACGAAGCCATCAGGCTCATGATTGGTCTTGGCCCGGCTGTTCGCCAGCATCGGGAACTTACCGACCTTGATCGCGCCACGCTCCTTGGCGGCTTCCTCGGTCAGGCCCACGCCCGCTATTTCAGGCTTGGTATAGACGACCGAGGGGATCACATCATGATTCACGATGCCGGTCAGGCCCGCGATATTCTCCGCGGCGGCAATGCCTTCGTCCTCGGCTTTGTGCGCCAGCATTGGCCCGGGGATCACGTCGCCGATCGCCCAGACGCCGGGCGCCTTGGTCGCGAAATCATGATCGGTCTCAATTTGGCCGCGAGCGTTCAGTTCTAGGCCGATCTTGTCGAGGCCCAGGCCATCCGTATTCGGGCGACGACCGATCGACACCAGCACGACATCCGCTTCGATCGTTTCCGAAGCACCACCGGCGGCGGGCTCGACCGTTAAGGTGACGCCCTTCTTGTGCGCCTCCGCGCCGGTCACCTTGGTGCCAAGCTTATATTCAAAGCCCTGCTTCTTGAATATCTTGTTCGCCTCTTTGCGAACTTCACCATCCATGCCGGGCAGGATCTGGTCGAGAAACTCGACCACTGTGACCTTCGAACCCAGCCGACGCCACACGGAACCCAGTTCCAGCCCGATGACGCCGCCGCCGATGACGACAAGATGATCAGGGACTTTGTCGAGTTCCAGTGCGCCAGTGGAATCGACGATCAGGCCCTTCTTGTTATCGACTTCAACGCCCGGCAGCGGTGTGACGGATGAGCCGGTCGCGATGATAATGTTCTTGGCGGTCACGGACTTGCCCGCGACGTCAACAGTGTTCGGTCCAATGAAGCTGGCGAGCCCCTTCAACCAATCGACCTTGTTCTTCTTGAACAGGAATTCGACGCCGCCGGTCAGACCCTTCACCGCATCCTTGCGCTGGCCCTGCATGGTGTCGAGGTCCAGGCTCATCTTGTCGATCTTGACGCCCAGCTTGGCGAGCGCGCCGCCGGCCGCTTCCTCATATAGTTCCGAAGCGTGCAGCAGCGCCTTGGACGGGATGCAGCCGACATTGAGGCAGGTGCCGCCAAGCGTGTTGCGGCTCTCGGCGCAAGCGGTCTTGAGGCCCAACTGTGCCGCGCGGATCGCAGCGACATAGCCGCCCGGGCCAGCGCCGATCACCAGAACGTCGTAATCGAAGTCTGCCATAACAATCTCCGTTCGCCCCGAGCCTGTCGAAGGGCCTCACTTCTTCTTTTGTCCTTCGCAAAAAGGACGGGGCTTCGACAGGCTCAGCCCGAACGGAACGATAGGGCTGCCCCTTACAGGTCGATCAGCAGGCGGGTCGGATCCTCGATCGCATTCTTGACCGCAACCAGGAAGGTCACGGCTTCACGACCATCGATCAGGCGATGATCATAGCTGAGCGCCAGATACATCATCGGACGGATGACGATCTCACCGTTGCGGACGACCGGACGGTCCTCGATCCGGTGAAGGCCCAGCACCGCCGATTGCGGGGGATTGATGATCGGGCTCGACAAGAGCGACCCGAACACGCCGCCATTGGAGATGGTGAAGGTGCCCCCCTTCATATCTTCCATGGTCAGCGCGCCTTCCTTGGCCTTCTTGCCGAAGTTGCCAATCGTCTTTTCAATATCTGCGACGCTCAGGCTTTCCGCATTACGGATGACCGGCACGACCAGACCGTTCGGCGCCGACACAGCCACCGAAATGTCGGCAAAGTCGTTATAGACGATCTCGTCGCCCTCGATCTGTGCGTTGACGCCGGGAATGTCGCGCAGCGCCATGCAGACGGCCTTGGTGAAGAAGCCCATGAAGCCGAGGCGAACGCCGTGCTTCTTTTCGAACAGATCCTTATATTTCGCGCGCGCCTCGATGACGTTGGTCATATCGACGTCATTATAGGTGGTGAGGAGCGCCGCGTTGTTCTGGGCTTCCTTGAGACGCTTGGCGACGGTCTGGCGCAAGCGGGTCATCTTGACGCGCTCCTGCTTGCGGCTGGGGCCAGCAGCCGGTGCTTCAGCAGCGGGCGCGGGGGCAGAAACCGAAGCGGTCGCCTTGGCCGTGCCCGCGGCAACGGCGGCCATGACATCGTCCTTGGTCAGGCGACCGTCCTTGCCGGTGCCCTTGATCTTGCTGGGATCGAGACCATGCTCCAGCACCAGCCGGCGCACGGCAGGTGAAAGCGTCAGGTTGCCACCCTCATCGTCGTCTGCAGAGGCCGCAGCGGTAGGCGCTGGCATTGCAGCTTCCGCCTTCGCGGCGGGAGCCGGAGCAGCCGCCGAGGGGGGATCTGCTGAAGCGCCCTCATTGATCATCGCCAGCAATGCGCCGACATTCACCGTATCGCCTTCTTTGGCGATGATGTCGCCTAGCGTACCAGCGACCGGCGCAGGCACGTCAACCGCAACCTTGTCGGTTTCCAGGCTGACGATCGGCTCGTCGGCTTTGACGGCCTCACCGGGTTTCTTAAGCCACTGGCCAACGGTTGCTTCGGTGACGGATTCGCCCAGGGTGGGAACTTTGACTTCGGTTGCCATGAGCTGTGTCAGCCTTTCTTCTGGCGGCGGATTTCTTCACGAACGCTGTGGCCCAGCGCATCGGCGACGAGGGCGCCCTGCTCGGCGACATGGCGCTTGGCGAGGCCCGTGGCGGGCGAAGCGGCAGCCTTGCGGCCCGCATAGCGCGCGCGCATCGGCGCCTTGCCAGCCTGCGCCAACGCTTCCTCGACATAGGGTTCCACGAAGAACCAGGCGCCATTGTTGCGCGGCTCTTCCTGGCACCAAACCACATCTTCCAGGCTGGTCATGCGTTTGATGCGCGTGGCCAGCGCTTCGGTGGCGAACGGATAGATTTGTTCGATACGAACAATCTGAACATCCGTGTCACCGGCCGCGTCGCGCGCTTCGAGCAGGTCATAGAAGACCTTCCCCGAGCAGAGCACCAGGCGGCGGGTATCCGCATCAGCCGCCCCGTTAGGGTCCGACAGGATCCGCTTGAAGTGCGTCTCGCCCAGGAAGTCCTCGGCCTTGCTCACCGCCAGCTTGTGACGCAGCAGCGACTTGGGCGCCATGATGATCAACGGCTTGCGGAAAGGCCGCAGCATCTGACGACGCAGGACATGGAAATAGTTCGCAGGGGTCGTGATGTTCGCGACCTGGATATTTCCCTCGGCGCAAAGCTGCAGGAAGCGTTCCAGACGCGCCGAGCTATGTTCCGGACCCTGCCCTTCATAGCCATGCGGCAACAGGCAAACGAGACCATTGGAACGCAGCCACTTGGTTTCCGACGAAGCGATATACTGATCGAACACGATCTGCGCACCGTTGGCGAAATCGCCGAACTGAGCTTCCCAGAGCACGAGACTCTTGGGATCGGCCAGCGCAAAGCCATATTCAAAGCCTAGCACGCCATATTCGGAAAGCGGCGAATCCAACACTTCGAAGCGGCCGTGCGGCACGGTCGAGAGCGGGATATATTTATTCTCGCTGTCCTGATCGATCCAGACGGCGTGACGCTGGCTGAACGTGCCGCGACCGGAGTCCTGGCCCGACAGGCGAACGCCATAGCCTTCCGACAGCAGCGAGCCAAACGCCAACGCTTCGCCGGTCGCCCAGTCGAAGTTCACACCGTTCTTGAACATCTCGGCTTTGGCTTCGATCACGCGCTTCAGCGTCTTGTGGACGTTGAGCCCTTCGGGAACCGTGGTCAGCGTCTTGCCCAGGCTATCGAACAGTTTCTGGCTGATCGCGCTTTCGACATTCTGCCGCGCGGTTTCGGCGTCGGCGGGCTTGTGCAGGCCCGACCAGCGACCCGCGAACCAGTCAGCCTTATTGGCCTTGTAGCTCTTTGCCGCTTCGAACTCTTCCTCAAGCTGGTTGACGAAATCGCCCGTTACCTTGTTGACGAAATCATCATCAACCACGCCTTCCGCCTTCAGCCGAGCCGAATAGACATCGCTGACGGGAGGATGCTGGCGGATCTTCGCGTACATCTGCGGTTGGGTGAAGCTCGGCTCGTCGCCTTCATTGTGACCGAAGCGGCGATAGCACCACATGTCGATCACGATGTCGCGATGGAAGGTCTGGCGATATTCGATTGCCAGCTTGCATGCGAAGGTCACGGCTTCCGGATCGTCGCCATTGACGTGCAGGATCGGCGCCTGGACGCCCTTCGCCACGTCGCTCGGATAGGGAGATCCGCGCGAAAATTGGGGCGAGGTCGTAAAGCCGATCTGGTTGTTGACGATGAAGTGGATGCAGCCGCCGGTATTGTAGCCGGAAACCCCCGAAAAGCCCAGGCATTCCCAAACGATGCCCTGCCCGGCGAAAGCAGCGTCGCCGTGGATCAGCACGGGCAGAACCTGCTCATGATTGCCCAAGTCGTCACGGAAGGTCTGCTGCGCACGGACCTTGCCCAGAACCACCGGATCGACCGTTTCCAAGTGCGACGGGTTGGGCACCAGCGACATATGCACCTTGATGCCGTCGAACTCACGGTCGGTCGATGTGCCGAGGTGATATTTGACGTCGCCCGAACCACCAACATCCTCGGGATTGGCCGTACCACCGGAAAATTCATGGAAGATGACGCGGAAGCCCTTGGCCATCACATTGGCGAGCACGTTCAGGCGGCCCCGATGGGCCATGCCGTAAACAATCTCGCGCACGCCCAGCGCGCCGCCATGTTTGATGATCGCTTCGAGCGCGGGAATCATGGACTCGCCGCCATCCAGGCCGAAACGCTTGGTGCCGACATATTTGCGGCCCAGGAATTTTTCGTACTGCTCGCCCTGAATCACCTTCGACAGGATCGCCTTCTTGCCCTCAGGCGTGAAGTGGATCTCCTTGTCCTTGCCTTCCAGCCGGTCCTGGAGGAACACGCGTTCCTCGACATCGGCGATGTGCATATATTCCAGGCCAACATTGCCGCAATAATTGGCGCGCAGGATGGCAACGATTTCGCGCACGGTCGCATATTGCAGGCCCAGCGTACCGCCGAGATAGATCTTCTTCTCTAAGTCGGTAAGGCCGTGATATTCGGGCGTCAGGTCGGCCGGAAGTTCACGATGGGTCAGCCCCAGGGGATCGAGATTAGCCGCCAGGTGGCCACGCACGCGATAAGTGCGGATCAGCAGCTGCGCCCGGATAGCATCGTCAGCCGCGCTGACCGCGTCCGCATCTGACACCGCCTTGCCCGATGCCTTGGCGGCGGCCTTCACCGCCACCTGCATCTGCGTCGGGTCAAGCGCGCCGGTCAGATCATCCGTGTCCGTCAGCGGCCAGTTCGGGCGCGCCCAGCTAGGCCCGCGCTCCGTCTCAAAATCCTGGTTTTCGTAACCCATCTCATGCGTCCCATGCCGACCGCGTGCAGTCGCGGAGCGGGGTAACGAGCGGCCGGGGTGCAGCCCGGCCGCCCTGTCTGCTTTGACTTAGCCCTTGAGCACTTCGACGAGCGTCGAGCCCAGTTCGGACGGGCTGGCCGCAACCTTGATGCCAGCCGCTTCCATTGCCGCGATCTTGCTCTCAGCGTCGCCCTTGCCGCCCGATACGATCGCGCCAGCATGGCCCATGCGGCGGCCCGGAGGCGCCGTACGGCCAGCGATGAAGCCAGCCATCGGCTTCTTGCGGCCGCGCTTAGCTTCGTCGATCAAGAACTGAGCAGCCTGCTCTTCAGCATCGCCGCCGATTTCGCCGATCATGATGATCGATTCGGTCGCGTCGTCGGCCAGGAACAGCTCAAGGACGTCGATGAAGTTGGTGCCGTTGACAGGGTCACCGCCGATGCCGACCGCCGTGGTCTGGCCCAGGCCAGCGTTCGAGGTCTGGAACACCGCTTCATAGGTCAGGGTGCCGGAACGCGACACGACGCCAACCGAGCCCTTCTTGAAGATGCTGCCGGGCATGATGCCGATCTTGCATTCATCGGGGGTGAGAACGCCAGGGCAGTTCGGACCGATGAGGCGCGACTTGCTGCCGGACAGGGCGCGCTTCACGCGGACCATGTCGAGCACCGGAATACCTTCGGTGATGCAGACGATCAGCGGGATTTCGGCATCGATCGCTTCCAGGATCGAGTCAGCCGCGAACGGCGGCGGAACATAGATGACCGACGCATCGGCGCCCGTCTTCGACTTGGCTTCCGCGACGGTGTCGTACATGGGCAGGCCGATATGGCTCGTGCCGCCCTTACCCGGCGTGACGCCCGCAACCATCTGCGTACCATAGGCCAACGCCTGTTCGGTGTGGAAGGTGCCGGTGGCGCCGGTCATACCCTGAGTGATGACCTTGGTGTTCTTGTTCACCAGAATGGACATGTCAGTCCCTTTACATTCTGTGGACGTGGCACTTCAGATGGAAGGCAGCATGCCCCAGGCTGCTCACTCACCTGGGGCGCACTGGTGCAGCTCTTGGCTCAGGCGAGCGAGGAGTCGATGCCCTTGCAGGCTTCCAGCAGTTCCTTGACCGCGTCGACCGACACCTGGAGGTTGGCCTTGGCCTCGTCGTTCAGCTCGATCTCGACGATCTGCTCGACGCCGTCCTTGCCGATGATCACCGGCACGCCGACATAGAGATTGTCGACACCATACTGGCCGGTCAGGTTCGCGGCGCAGGGCAGCAGGCGCTTCTGGTCGAACAGATAGGCTTCGGCCATCGCGATGCCGCTGGTGGCGGGCGCATAGAAGGCCGAACCGGTCTTGAGCAGCGCGACGATCTCGCCGCCGCCCGAACGGGTGCGCTGGACGATGGCGTCGATGCGCTCTTTGGTGGAGCGGCCCTGCTTGATGAGGTCGGGGATGGGGATCCCCGCAACGGTCGAATATTCGACGACGGGAACCATCGTGTCGCCATGGCCACCGAGCACGAAGCTGTTCACTTCCTTCACCGACACCTGGAACTCTTCAGCCAGGAAGTGGCTGAAGCGCGCGGAGTCAAGGACGCCCGCCATGCCGACGACCTTGTTGTGCGGCAGGCCGGAGAATTCGCGCAGCGCCCATACCATCGCGTCGAGCGGGTTGGTGATGCAGATGACGAAAGCGTTGGGGGCGTTGTTCTTGATGCCCTCACCCACGGCCTTCATGACCTTGAGGTTGATGCCGAGAAGATCGTCGCGGCTCATGCCCGGCTTGCGGGCGACGCCGGCAGTGACGATGATGACGTCTGCGTCCTTGATGTCGGCATAGTCATTGGTGCCGGTGATCTTGGCGTCGAAACCTTCGACCGGGCCGCACTGAGAAAGGTCGAGCGCCTTACCCTGGGGCACGCCTTCGACGACATCGAAGAGGACGATATCGCCCAGACCCTTAAGTGCAGCGAGATGCGCGAGCGTACCACCGATATTGCCAGCGCCGATGAGCGCGATCTTCTTGCGGGCCATAAACAATCATCCTCCAAGCACGGAAAATTGGAATTGCTGGCTCGCTTAAGCCGATCTCATGAAGGATTCAACCAACTAAAAGCCTCCTAGCGGATTTATCTTTGCAACTTATTCGCAATTGCATTAATGCTTTCAAAGCCCTTGTCGGCCGCGCGCTCCTACCCTGGCGCCGGCCTTTCCCGCAGCGGCCACCTGCCGGACGCTTCCCTTTCCGGGGGAAGCGTCCGGGCCATTTTTGACCGGAATGCGCGAATTTTGGGGACGCCCAAACAAGGCGCTATTTGGGTCCGTGACCCATCGCCAGATAATCGTCCGACTGCATTTCCATGAGGCGCGAGACCGTTCGTTCGAACTCGAACGCCCCGTCCCCTTCGGGATAAAGCCGGACCGGCTCCGCGTCAGCGGACGCAAGTAGCTTCACCTTATATTCGTACAGCGCGTCGATGAGCGTCACGAAACGGGCGGCTTCGTTGCGTTTCTCCGGACCTAGCACCGGAATGCCGACAAGGATCACCGTGTGGAAACGCCGGGCGATCGCCAGATAATCGGGTGCGCCCCGCGCTTCGGCGCAAAGGCGCTTGAACGAGAAGACCGCCACGCCCTTCAGGCTCTTGGGCACATGCAGCGTCCTGCCACCTTGCACCTGTATGTCCTCGGCCGGAACCTTAGCCCTATCCTCCACCGGATAATCGGTCAGGCGGAAAAAGGCCTCCGAAAGGTCCCTGGTCGCCTCTGGCCCGTTAGGCGCATGCCACAGCTTTGCGTCGCCCAATCGGTCAAGCCGGTAATCAGTCGGACCGTTGAGGGTCATCACATCCAGCTTGCTCTTGATCAATTCGATGAAGGGCAGGAAAAGCTGGCGGTTGAGGCCGTTTTTGTAGAGTTCGTCCGGCTCCCGGTTCGAGGTGGTGACGATCGTCACCCGCTTGTCGAGAAGCCCGGTGAACAGGCGCGACATGATCGCGGCGTCGGCCATATTGTTGACGACCATTTCGTCGAAACAGAGCAGCCGTGCTTCTTCCGCCAGAGACTCCACGACGGGTGGAATCGGGTCGCCCTTCTCCGCTTTGCGCGCTTCGGCCAGCCGCGCATGGACGTCGATCATGAATTCATGGAAATGCGCGCGCTTTTTGCGCTGGACCTTCACCGTGTCGAAGAACAGGTCCATCAGCATCGATTTGCCGCGCCCGACGCCGCCCCACATGTAAAGCCCGCGCGGCGGTTCGGGGGGCTTGCGCAGCAATTTCCAGAGCGTCGAGCCGCGCGGGGGGGCTGCTTCCAGTTCCTGCTGCAGACTATCCAGTCGCTGCGCCGCTGCTTCCTGGTCGAGGTCGGCGCGCAATTCCCCTGCCGCGACGAGCGCGCGATAACGCTCGATCACGCTGCTCATTTGGGAGTGGGAACCTTGCGCACCGTCGCCGTCGATGAAGCGACCAGCTTGTCATCCTGATGGATCGTCAGGCGCATGAACATGAGCCGCCCCGTTTCATGCAGCAACTCGACCTCAGCCTGAAGCGGGGAACCCACCTCGCCCGATCCGCAATATTGCATGGAAAGGTCCACCGTCACCGCAGCAGCCTGTTCCGGCCGTCCCATCGCGGTAAGCCCTGCGAAATAGGCATGATCCGCAAAGCCCGCGAGAAAGCCGCCGTGCAACGCGCCCAGCCGGTTGGCATGCGACGGCTGCGTTTCCAGCATCACCGTCGCCCTGCCCTGACCGTTACCGCGCGAATAGCTCCGACCGATCGATGCGTCGAGGAAGGTCCCCGCCACCGGATCGGTCCAGACCAGCCAGCCAGCCCACGGCCCATCGGGCGCGCGGCTCACATGACCCGCATCGTCGCTCACGCGATCAGAGCTGCCGTTCGACCATCATCTTCTTGGTCTCCGCGATCGCCTTCGCCGGGCTCAGGCCCTTGGGACAGACATTCGCGCAGTTCATGATGGTGTGGCAGCGATAGAGGCGGAACGGATCTTCCAGCTCATCCAAGCGCTCGCCGGTATATTCGTCGCGGCTGTCGGCCAGCCAGCGATAAGCCTGGAGCAGGATGGCCGGACCCAAGAACTTGTCGGAGTTCCACCAGTAGCTGGGGCAGCTGGTCGAACAGCAGGCGCACAGGATGCACTCATAGAGGCCGTCCAGCTTCTCGCGATCGGCGGGCGACTGCAGCCGCTCCTTGCCGCTCGGCGGCGGGCTGACGGTTTGCAGCCACGGCTTGATGCTATTGTACTGCGCGTAGAAGTGCGTGAAGTCGGGAACCAGATCCTTGATCACGTCCATGTGCGGCAGCGGCGTGATGCGCACTTCCTTGCCGGCGCATTCCTCGATCGAGGTGGTGCAGGCGAGGCCATTCTTGCCGTTCATGTTCATCGAACAGGAACCGCAAATGCCTTCACGGCAGGACCGGCGGAAGGTCAGCGTCGGATCATATTCATTCTTGATCTTCAGCAGCGCGTCCAGGACCATCGGTCCGCAATTGTCGAGATCGATCTCGAACGTGTCATAGCGCGGATTCTGACCCGAGTCGGGATCATAGCGATAGACCTTGAAGCTCTTGACGTTGCTCGCCCCGTCCGGCGCCTTATGGGCAACGCCCTTACCGGAAATCTTGCTGTTCTTGGGCAGAGAGAATTCGGCCATGGGATAAGATGTCCTCCGTCCGCGCCGATAATCGATCGGGGCGCGCGAGCGAAGCCCTTAGCGCCTCGTCCAGCCATTTGCTACCCTTCAAAGAAGCAAAAGCAAAAGGCTGGCACGCCGCCCTTTCCGCGCCTATGAACAGGCGTCCCAGAGTTGAGCCGCAGTTGCAGAATAACAATCCCATCATCGCCATCGGCAATTACGACTTCCGGCCCAGCGGCACAGTCGTAAAATCCATCGAGATCGCAGCAGCCTGTGCAAAAGCGGGCCTGCCGGTCGAACTATGGGTAGTTCGGGACGAAGGCGCTTTGCGCGCACGCGTGCCAGCCAGCGTGCCGATTTTCGAGACGGGATCAGCGATGCGCCTGCACAACCGCGGTCTTGATCTGGCGCTTAATATTCCCGCCCTCGCCACGGCCCTGCGCCGCCGCCGTCCTACGCTGTTCCTGAGCGGTGGCAATCACCTCCACCTCGCCGCGCGAATTGCCCTTGGCCTGAGTGGCCGAAGGCGATCCATCCAGTTGGGCGCTCGCGCCAGCAATTCGGCGCATCATGGCAAGGCGACACGATGGCAGGCGCTGATCGGCGCTTGGAGCAATCGCCTTAAATTCGGCGGTGCAGACTTTATCGTAGCTGTGTCCCACGCCCTGGCAGCGGAAATTCAAACCGCATTGCCCCAAAAAAAAGTGGGTGTCATCGCCAATGGGGTTGATCTGGCGAAAGTCGATCGGCTTGTTTCTGCACCCTTCGCTCATCATTTCCTGGACAAGGGCAGCGACGGCCCACCCGTGCTGGTCACAATGGGCAGGATCGTGCGGCAAAAAGGCTTTGATCTGCTCGTCTCCGCCCTTGGCTCTCTTCGGGACATCGGCGCGCGGCTCATGATCATTGGCGACGGCAATCCCGATCAGGTCGCGGCGCTCAAAAGCCTGGCTGAAGAAAAGGGCGTTACCGACCGGCTTGCCCTGCTCGGCTATCAGGACAATCCCTTCGCCATCCTTTCGCGCGCCGATCTCTTCGTCAGCGCGTCACGCTGGGAGGGCGCAAGCAACGCACTGATCGAAGCACTCGCTTGCGGGCTTCCGATCGTCGCCACCGATTGTCCCACCGGCAATCGCGAAGTGGTTGAAGCCGGTCCTTACGGGACGCTCGCACCTGTGGAGGATGTGGAAGGACTGGCCGACGCCATCCGGGCCGAGTTGGCCTCTCATCGATCAAAGGAGGCGCAGAGTGCAGGTGCTCGCCGCTGGTCACTCGATCACTGCATGTCAGAATGGGTGCTTTTGCTGCGGGTCGAAAGCCGCTGCGCGAATGCCGCCATCGACACAGAGGGGTCAACCCGCCCGGGCGAATTATTTTGACGCCCCTAGCCGAAGATTTCTAAAGGGGGCGCGTCTTCGCGGGCTTCTCAAGCACGAGTATATCTATGTCACGCCCTCTTTCATGGCCTCTCACCTTCTCCAAGCGGATGCTGCGCGAGGTACTGCTACAAAACATGGTCCATGACGCAGTGGCCAAGCTGGATTTGCCCGTCCCGCCGCTTTACCCCACCGGTGCAGGTGCGAATTACGGCCTATTCTACCTGATTCTGCGCATCATCACCGAAAACCCGATCAATCGCGTACTGGACGTTGGCGCAGGGCAGTCCACGTTGCTCCTGAACGCGTTGGCCAAGAAGTTTCCACTCGACATCGTAACTTTGGAAACTGACAGCGACTGGTCTGACCGGATTGGGCAGAGGGTAAGCCACGAGGTTGTACACAGCCCTCTCGTGCCCAAATTGATCCATGGGGTGGATGTTCAAGGCTACGCCGACCTTTCCAGGATCCAGGGTAAGTTCGACCTCATTCTGATCGACGCTCCTATCGGAACAAAGCGGCATTCCCGCTGGGCGGGGCTCGAACTGATCGACAGTTTTCGTGATCAAAACTGCATCGTTATCTTCGATGATGCCGAGCGCCGCGGCGAAAGAGATACGATCAATCGCTTCTGCGCTTTGCACGAGGATTTGAAGGGCCGCTATTTCCGCCCGGCCGCCGCCCAGCAGTTTGTCGCATGTTCGTCCCAATTTTCACACATCATGTACTATCGTTGGAGCTGATTTCCCCCAACGAACCTCGCTCATTTGATAACAAGGTTGAGATGCCCCATTCGCCCAAGGTCACTGTGTTCATGCCGGTCTATAATCGCGCGGTCTTCGTAGCCGCCGCGATTGAATCGGTGCTAGCCCAAAATTTCGATGATTTTGAGCTTTTGATCATCGACGACGGATCGACGGACGACAGTATGGCGGTGGTAGGCCGCTATGACGACCCGCGCATCAGGGTAGAGCATAACGGTCAGAATCGGGGTATCCCCTTCACGCGCAACCGGGGTCTGGATCTCGCTCGGGGCGAGTATATCGCTCTCCTCGACAGCGATGACCGCATGGCTCCTCGCCGGCTGGAAAGACAGGTCACCTATCTGGATTGTAATCCGCAGATCACCACGCTGGGCGGCTGGGTTACCAAGGTGAACGGCAAGGGGCGGGCAGTACGGAACCTCATCAAACCGCTTCACCCCGACGAACTGAAGGCTTGGCTTCTATTCCGCTGCTGTCATGCAAATACCTCGGTCATGGCGCGCACCAAGGCGCTGCGGGACTTGCGCTATGACGAGGATTTCGCCGTGTCCTCGGATTTCGAACTGTCGGTGCGGCTTTCGGAAAAGTATCACGCGGCGAACATGGCCCGCACACTTACGCTTATGCGCGAGCATGGCGGCCGGATTACCAATTCCAGCGGAACCAAGGTGCAGACCGCGAAGGTCCGCATTGCCGAACGCCAGCTTATCGCCCTGGGCGTCGCCTTCGACGAGGAAGACCTTGCCCGACACTGTCGTTTGATGAGAATGAAGGGCAAGGAGTGGCGCGACCATCCAACTTTCCTCGATTGGGCTGAAGGGTGGCTAGAGCGGCTACAGCGGGCGAACGCTCGGGCAGGCATCTATTCGCAACGGGCGCTCGCGAGCGTTTTCGGCCAGGTGTGGTTCTATTCCTGCTTGCACGCTTCCGGCACGATCGGGCGCCGCAAGGCTTTGTCCCGCTTCACCCGATCACCTTTGCGCAAGGGCGTCAGCGCGTCCTTGATCGACAATCTGGCATTCGCGCTCAGGGGTTAAGCCCGCTCTTTCGACGTTCAAGCCGCAACCAACAGGATTGCAAACCGCTATAATGGACCAGAATATCGTCTTCTCCGGCAACCCTGACGGCATCATCTGGGGCATGACCGCATCCGAGCGTGCCCACCGCCTGATCGCACAAGAGACCGCGAAGCAGCCTATCGCCGCAGGGTACGAACTCCAAGTAAACCTCAGCTATGTGTTCGACCCATTACTGTTGCGGCTGGTTTTGGAAACCCCGGGAACGGTATTCATGTGGGGAAGCGCCTTGATCGTCGGGCAGGTCGCTGCGGGGGGCAGACCGGAGCATGTCATCGACCTGTCGGAGGGCCGCAAGCTCTATAATCGCCAGCTCCGGAAGCTTGAGCAGCCCTTCGTCCGGGAACTCACCCCCGCAACCCGGCGGGAGATCGAGCGGCGCAGCTACTTCGGCGCTTATAAAGGCGTTACAGACCTGCTGACCAAATATCTTTGGCCGGAACTCGCGCTCTGGCTAACGCGCATTGCCGCGTCACTGCACATGACGCCCAACATGGTGACGGCGATCGGCGCAACCTTCTGTCTGGTTGCGACATATCTTTTTGCGCAGGGCATGTACTGGACCGGCATATTGGCTGCCATGATTTTCATGGTGCTCGACACGGTGGATGGGAAACTCGCGCGCTGCACGATCACATCATCCAAATGGGGAAATGTCGCGGATCATGGCGTCGATCTCATCCATCCGCCCTTCTGGTGGTATTTCTGGGGCGTCGGGCTATCGGCATGGGGATTGGCGCTATCGCCCGAAAGCTTCGCGGTGGTCATAGCGGTCATAGTGGTGGGCTACATACTCCAGCGCCTGATCGAAGGCATGTTCATCAAGGACTTTGGCATGGACATTCATGTCTGGGGCCGGTTCGACAGCTGGTTCCGGCTGATCACCGCGCGGCGCAATCCCAATATGGTGATCCTGTTCGTCTCGCTCCTTGCTGGGCGGCCAGACCTGGGGCTGATCGCGCTTGCCTGGTGGACAGTGATTTCGCTGATCGTACATGCGGTGCGGTTGCTGCAAGCTTATGGTGAAAAGCGCGCGGGGCGGCCTATCGTCAGCTGGATGGAGGCGAGAGCATGAATGAAACCATCAGAAGATTCGGATTCCCGCAAACGCTGGTGGCCGAGTTCGATCATTGGGTGGTGCTGCTGCGTCCGGCCCAGCCAACCTTGGGAGCGCTGGTGCTGGCGGCCAAGTCTGACGCCACGGCTTTCGGGGCTCTTGAGGCGGCGGCCCATGCCGAACTGGCCGAGGTGACCAAGGCGATCGAGACAGCGCTTTCAGGAGCGATCGGTTATGAGAAGATCAATTATCTGATGCTGATGATGGTCGATCCGCATGTCCATTTCCATGTCCTGCCCCGATATGAGGGCAGCAGGGAGCATGCCGGCATCGGCATAGCCGACGCAGGCTGGCCCGGGCAGCCCGACCTTGGCCAGGCGGTCAAGCTGGACAGCGACCAGGTCGCGGCACTGACCGGCTGGCTCAAACCCTATTTCACGTAGCGGCCTTCCGCCAGCCAGCGGGCGGTGAGCGCGTTGGCGGCATCGACATCCTGCGGGAAATCGACTTCCTGCCACTCCATGCCCTGAATCGATACCGTGCCGACGCGGTTGCCCTTCGCAATCAGATCGATCGCGCGGAGATACCAGCGCTCAACCCCCTCTGGCGTGCGCATCATCTGGTCGATCTGACTGCGGAAGATGGCGGGCCCCTCGCCCCGGAATGCGAGCATGCCGATCGATTCGGCATTGGTGTCGGGAGGCAGCAGACGCTTGCCGATGGCGTGCAGACGGCCGCTCGCGTCGCGGTTCACCTTCATGTCATCGTCATCATAGTCGCTTTTCACATCGACTGTGACGGTGATCGCATCCTGCGCGCCGCCGATCAGCTTCGCGACGATCTCGTCCGAGACGATCGTGTCGCCGTTGAGGATGATGAAGTCCCGGTCCATTTCCTCCCGAGCGATCCAGCAGGTGCCAAGATTGTCGGCGACCTGGAAGAAGGGGTTGAACAGCGTCCGGATGCGCGCGCCCGTTTCGCGATAGAGCTGCAGCGCATGATCCTCCACGCGCTCCGTGCGAAAGCCGGTGACCACGACGATGTCGCTCACCCCATTGGCGACCAGCGCCGCCACCTGCCAGCTGATGAGAGTGCGACCATTGAAGTCGATCATGCATTTGGGCACGTCGCGCGTCAGTGGAAGGAGGCGCGAACCCTGGCCGGCGGAGAGGATGATGGCTTTGCTGATGCTCATGGCATGGCGCCTTAATGCGTTTGCCTTGACTAGGGAAGCCGAGGAGATAATTGCCCTTCGCCCCACAAATCCCTAGATAGCGCCCGGCAGGCGGCGAGCGAAAGGCGCAGGACACAAGTGGACAGCAAGGACGGGTCGAGCGGGGCCAAGGAAGGCTTTGCCCGCATCCTGGCAAATACCGGCTGGCTGCTGGGCGGCAAGGGCGTGGGCGCGGTGCTTAGCCTTGCTTATCTGGCGATCGTCACACGGACGCTGGGCGTGGCCGATTTTGGTCGCTTCGCCCTGATCCTGAGCGCCGCGACGATCGTCAAGACGCTGGTTAGCTTCGAAAGCTGGCAGATTGTCGTGCGATACGGCCAACCGCATCTGATGAGCGCCAATCATGATGCGCTGAACCGCGTCCTGCGCTTTTGCATCCTGATCGATCTTGCGTCCGCGGCAGCGGGAGGCGTGATCGCGGCGATTATCCTGGTGGCCTTTGGGCCGATGATGGAGCTGTCTTCCGCGATGGCGTGGCAGACATGGTTCTTCTGCATGGTCATGCTGATCACCATCCGCTCCTCCCCCACGGGCGTGCTACGCCTGTTCGACCGCTTCGATTCAGCGGCGGCGGCCGAAACCATGATACCGATCGGACGCATGATAGGCGCGGCGATCGCCTGGGCACTGATGCCCAATATCACTGGTTATCTTATTGCCTGGGGCGTAGCCGAACTGCTGTGCGCGGCGACCTATTGGAACTTGGCGCTGCGCGTGGGCGGCGACCGGCTTGGCAGTTGGCGCTCAGGCCGAGCAATGGAAGCACGGCTTGAGAATCCCGGTATAATCACATTCTTGACCGCAACTAATCTGCAGACAACGCTGGTTTCAACCGGTCAGCAGTTGGCGGTGCTGGTGGTCGGCCTATTCGTCGGTCCTGCGGGCGCAGGTCTTTACCGCCTGGCCAATCAACTCGCCCAATCGCTGACGAAGATTTCTACGCTACTGTCGCGCAGCATCTTCGTGGAACTGAGCCGGACCCACTCCAGCCATGGGACGGATGAGCTACGGACGCTCTTCCGGCGCACCAATCGGCTGGCCTATGTCGCAGGGGCGGTGATTATCGCGTTGATCCTGACGGTTGGCCACCCGCTGCTTGGGCTGATCGCGGGCAAGCCGTTCCTGCCCGCCTATCCGTTGCTGCTGTTATTGGGGATCGCGGCGTGCATCGACCTGCTAGGGGTAAGCTATAGGCCGTTACTGATGGCTACAGACCGTTCAGCGCTATCGCTGCGGATCACGCTGATCACAACGCTGCTGCTACTCACGCTTCAAGCGGTTCTGCTGTCGATCCATGGCACGATCGGTGCAGCGAGCGCAAATGTGATCGCGTCAGCGGCGGGGTTCATCATGATGGGGTTGGCGAGCCGGAAGGCGATGAGGCGGGACGAGGCTCATCAAGGGTGACGGGGCTGTGTTTTAGGTCGATGAGAAGCGTGCCCTTGGTGAATAGCGGATGCCGTCGGGCTGCTCACGATCAAGGCCGGTCGCCTGTTTTCCGTCACCCCCGACTTGATCCAGGGTCCCGCTTAACATTGCAATCAGAACAAGCGGGATGCCGGCTCAAGGCCCGCATGACGGTAGAGTTGTCGGCTAACGACCAATGACGGTCGCCAGTTCTTCGTCACCCCGGACCTGATCGGGGGTCCCGCTTAACATCGCCGATCACAAGAAGCGGGATGCCGGCTCAAGGCCGGCATGACGGTAGAGTTGTCGGCTAACGACCATATGCGGTCCATTGGTTTGCGTTCGCTCGATCCCCATTGCAGACGCAAACACCGTGAGGCAGGATACACCAATTGGCGACCGGATCGGTCTTGCTACTTGGAAAATGGCATATGAACGTCAACAAAAAGCTACGATTGATAGAGTGGACGCTATTTGCTGCTTTATTGGTGTCTATAACCGGCGCAGGATTTTTCTATGAGTTATATAAAGAACAGATAGATGAAATATTTTTGGTCGTTTTGATCTTAGTTTACGTTCTGATATGTTACGCTTTTTATAGTTTTTCTCTCAATGCCCTTATAAAACGGGTTAAACACTAGGCGAGCGAAGTGCTGCTCCAACGTCCGAGATCAATTTTACGCTGCACAAAGCAGACAGATCGCTACCCAACCGCCACCGTCGCAGGTGACCCCGCGAAGCATTCCATGCTGCCCTTAACCTGCTGTTCCGTTGAAGGGGAGCTAGCTGCCCAGCGGCAAGCCACCATTTGCGGGCATTCCGTTCCGCTGTATCGTCCCTCTAAAGCTGACATTCACATGATGAAACGCGGGGCAATATGCAGCAGACGAAGCCGAACTTACGAAAAGCCTTAAGGGCATTCATAGCGTTTGTAATCTTTGTCGTGACATGTCCGGCCGCTGCCGCTTCCGCCGCGTCAGACCATTGTATGCGTGCGGGTGAACCCACAAAGCCATTGGTCAACAAGGCTGAGACCGCCGCAGCTATCTTTTTGGCTGTAGAGGGGGACTTTTTCCCAACAGCAGATCGAATTTTTTATCCCGACATCGATGTAGAAGATGATGGCGCGCGCTGGTCCGTCAGTCGGGGGAAATCGCCGGAGGTTAATGCGGAGGGAGATGTCGCGGTCACGCATGGCGGCGGCCAGCTGGCCCTCAGCATCGCTAAGTGCGATGGCCGTATCTCCGATGTTTGGTTCGATAAATAGCGACCACAAGCGGGCATTTACGACGCTGTAGCATCCTGCCAAAATCAGACTCCCCGGAGGGAGGCACGGGCCGCGTTATGTTCCGACTTTTGCTTGGCGAGATGGTCCGGAGAGTGATGTTACCACTCCTTCCGTTTCAATTCCTGATCGTTGCGCTCAATCTCGCGGGGTACGTGGAGAACGAAACGTTTATATCGTCGATGAGGATGATAGCGTTTGCGTACATCATCTCCGTCTTATTGGAAGCGGTGTACGGCGTACGGAAATGGTGAGACTACTCATCGGTGCTCGCCATGGGCCCTTTACGCTTTCGTAAGGCAACGGTGAGCACCCGACCAGAAGCCACCATTCTGTCGGCTTGAAGGGAGCTATCGCCATTTTATTTTGTTCGAAAACTTACCTGCTGTTAGTTGTCCATTCGCGTCCAGAGCGGGCAAAAAGCGGGCCCGTGTAGACAGAAGATTGCATGCTATTGCGTTCCATTCTTGCGGGGCATCGCTTGATGTCACTTCACACCGCACAACTTTCCCCTCTGCGTCGATATGGAGCGTGTACTTGGTCGTCCCATTAACACTATTAAAGCGTGGAAACAGATCGCTGTCTTCGGGGGTGATCCAGGAGAATGGGCTCGATCGCGGTATGGGTTTGCTCCGGTCTAATTTTGACGGAGGAATTATCTTTGCGCCTTTCGGCATGTCCGAAGCGAAGGTCGGCAGAGCGGCGAGCCAGATGACGAAGACTGTCGTCGTGAATATACTTTTGTTCATGGCCCAATTTTCCGCTCGGAGAAGGACTTGATATTTAGGTGCTGTGGGCTTGTTGGGCGGGGAGTGTCAACTCCGGAAGGTTGCCCTAACTCTTTGTGCCAATCTAGTCGGAGAGAGGATGCCCTTGAAGCGCGTTGACAGCGGCAGTCATGGCAGCTTCGAAGAAAATTTGTCCGTGAGCCGACAGTCTGTTCACCACCCGGCATCGTCGTTCGGAGCCTGCAAATCGGAGCACGCCGCCGAAAACCCGCTGGTCCGGTGCGGTGCGAAAGCCGCCGAGCGGCAGGCGACCAAGCGCCGTCTAATGGTTGGCCGGACGACCTTTAAAAAGCAGGTGCTGGCGCATCTTACCTTTCAGCGCTTAAAACCTGATAGATCGTCCTTAGAATATCATCTCCGGAGTCCGAATCAGATATGAAGCAAGGCTCATCCCATTCGCCTTGAAAAGTAAAGCTGCTGCCTCCGAAACGGTATTCTGCTTAGCCATATTGCTGTATTTCTGGTCGGCCAAACTGATCAAGAATTGTTGCTTTCACCGACGGCATATCGGAAGGTTCAAATTCCAGTGAGTAGTGGCCTGTCGAAAGAGCGAGCAATGATGCGGTCATGCCCTATCGATGCAGCGGTGGCGTTCATTGTGCAAGGTAGTTCGAACGTCTGCTATCGGTCGCCGTCGCATCTATACCCGACAGTCCGCAATCCACCCAGTCTCTCACCGAGCTGACAGCGCTTGTTTTCCCGCGCAATATGTCTTCGATCAGCGTTACATCTTCACCTTTGTCGGCGTCGATGCAGGCTTCGGCCTTTTGCATAGCGACCAGTTTGGCGCTTAGGCCAAAGCGGCGGCCTATCCGGGCTATGCCGCTGCGCAGTGCCAAGAGCCGCAGCAGGGCGCCGAGCAGCACCAAGGGGCCGAAGGCGGCAAGGATCTTCCATCCCTTTTTGCGGTCCTGTTCGACTTCCTGCCAGAGCGAGATGACGGCACGTGCCTTAGCGCTGCCGAACCAGAAGAGGTTGGCGCCCGACCACCAGCCGTCACGGAATTTGAGCCAAGTGCGGCGGGAGGCCGGGTAGCGCGCGAGCAGCGTGGTCCGCTCGACCATCGCGACGGCAATGTCAGCCCCCTGCCCTTCCGCCATGAACTGGTCGAGCATATCCATGTCCAGGAGAACATGGTCCGCCGTCGTCACGAGCAGTGGGAAAGGCAAATCCGGGCGATCGAGCAGGCCAAGCAGCGTGGAGGCAATGCCGCTGTTGCTCGCTTCGAAGCGGACCTGCGGATGATCGCCGAGCCATGCTGTGGCGGGCTCTGCCTTATATAGTTCTGGCGTCTGAGTCAGGATGACAAGCTGCCCAATCGACGGGTGGGCCAGCAAGGCCCGCGCGGGATAGTTGATCATCGGTTCGCCTGCGACCGGAGCCAGCGGCTTCACGGGAACGCCTGCGGCAAGCGCAAGCGGATCGGAACCGGGGCGCGATCCGGCGAGCAACAGGGCGGTGATCTTCGTCATGAGTGGGGGTTAGCGAAGCAGCCCCGCGACGGAAAGCGGCTAATTGACAGCCTGAGCCAGGGCCGATGATGGTGCGCTCGCCTGAGCGACCTTGACGGGGAGCCCGGCACGCAGGCTCTTGAGCTGGCGCAGGCGGTCCCGGAATGCGGCGAGTTCGCGGCCGGCCAGTTGCGCGGTCGTGGTGAACCTCACCGAGAGCGGGTTGATGGTGCGGCCGCTGCGGTAGAGTTCATAATGAAGATGCGGGCCGGTCGATAGGCCGCTGGAGCCGACATAGCCGATCACCTGCCCCTGCCGGACGCGCTGACCGTAGCGGGCGGCGATGCGGCTCATATGCGCATAGCCGGTGGCGAGGCCGCTGCCATGTTCCAGGCGGACATAATTGCCATGGCCGCCATGCCGTCCGGCATAGGACACGACGCCATCGGTCGCCGCATAGATGGGCGAGCCATAAGCGGCGGCAAAGTCTATGCCCGCGTGCATGCGTGTATAGCCCAGGATCGGGTGGCGGCGCATGCCGAAGCCCGAGGACATCCGGCCTTGGACCGGGGCGGACAGGACGCCGCGCCGTTCGCCGACGCCCGAAGCCTCGAACCATTGGCTGCGGCCGTCGCTCGTCCATTTCAGCATGTCGATGCCGCGGCCGCTGGGCCGGTGGAGGCCCGCGAAGAGCAGGTCGCCCACTTCCACATCGCCCGTTTCGGCGCGCCGATATTCGGTGATGATGTCGTAGCGGTCCCCGGCGTGGATTGAGCCAAGATCGACCTGTCGGGCCACGACGCGGAGGAATGTCTGGATCGCCTTGGGCGGCGCTCCGGCCGCACGAGCCGATTGGTAGATGCTGTCGCCGATCACGCCCTGGATGCGCAGCGGCGTGTCATCGACGCGGATCGGCGTGCGCTTTACCTGCAGTACACCGCCTACGCGGTTGATCTCCAGCGCGAGATCGAGCCGGGCGCGGAAGGCGAGATGGTCGAGCGGCCGGGGCATGTCGCGGCTGGCGCGACGGCCAAGAATGATGTCGAGCGGCGTGCCGGACTTCATGCCCTTGCCAATGTCGCCGCTGGCCAGGGTCATGACCTCAGCGACGTCGCTGCTGCCTACCCCGGCCCGAAACAAAGCGCGGCCGAGCGAATCGCTGCCCCCAATCTGCGCGCGCAGTTCGATCTGCGGACGTTCAGGGGTTTCGCGCAAAGGCTGCACCGCATCGGTCGGCCCCATGCGCCTGCCGCTGTCCGCGCCCATGGCGAGCGGGGTGATCATCTGGCTGCGCACTTCGTCGAACTGGGGCTGCGCGAGCAAGGGCTGCGGTTCGCCAGGGAGCGGGTGAAAGCCCGGGGAGAGATAGAGGGCGGCGGCGCAAAGCCCGAAACAGGTGGCAAGGCCGCGAAACCAGGTGCGGCTGCCGACGCGCTGGCCAAGGTCGGGGACCAGCTCGACATCTTCGGCCCAGTCGCGCAGGCGGGTGCGCCAGTCGCGCGCATCGGGGGGCGTCGCGGAGCCCCGGCCGATGGCGTCCGTCAACCAGAGGGATGCGGACGCGCCCCCCTGTTGAGGACTGAGCTGGCTACCATGAAACACGTTTGAAGGCCCCCCGCGGGCAAAATACGCTCGGCCCCCGCCGCGCGTTCGTGGGCATTGTTGTGAACGCATAGGGTTAAAGTCAAATAAAGACGGATTTTTTAACCCTTAATGCGCGACGAAACGTGCCCTTCAGCCGTTAAGCAACTTGAACTTAGCCAATGAAGGAGAATCCGGACCACTTCCCCTTGCTCTTGCCGCGTCCATCCCCGACATAGAGAGGATCATGGCCCAGTTCGCCCGTTCGCCCGTCACAGCCGTGCTGGGTCCTACCAACACCGGCAAGACGCACCTGGCCGTCGAGCGCATGTGCGGCCATTCAAGCGGCATGATGGGCTTTCCCCTGCGATTGCTTGCGCGTGAGGTCTATGACCGGGTCGTCGCGATCAAGGGGGCGAACCAGGTCGCGCTGATTACCGGCGAAGAGAAAATCGTGCCGCCGGGCGCGCTCTATTATCTGTGCACCGCCGAATCGATGCCGGTCGATGGCGATTATGCTTTTGTCGGGCTGGACGAGGCGCAGTTGGGCTCGGACCCCGAGCGCGGGCATGTTTTTACCGACCGCCTGCTGCGCGCGCGGGGCCGGGAAGAAACGATGATCCTGGGGTCGGCCAGCATCGGCCGGGTCGTCAAGGCGCTGGTGCCCGAGGCGGAAATAATCAGCCGTCCGCGCTTTTCCACCCTTTCCTATGCGGGCGCCAAGAAGCTGTCGCGCCTGCCCAAGCGGTCGGCCGTGGTCGCCTTCTCGGCCGAGGAAGTCTATGCCGTGGCGGAAATGCTGCGACGGTTCCGGGGCGGCGCTGCAGTGGTGATGGGCGCGCTATCGCCCCGCACCCGCAATGCGCAGGTGCAGATGTTTCTGAACGGCGAGGTCGATTATCTGGTCGCGACCGATGCGATCGGCATGGGGCTGAACCTGGACGTAGCCCATGTCGCCTTCGCCTCGCTACGCAAGTTCGACGGCCGAAGGACGCGGCGGCTAACCGTATCGGAAATGGCGCAGATCGCGGGGCGCGCCGGGCGGCATCATAAGGACGGCACCTTCGGCAGCCTGGGGCATGAAGATGGCGACGCGGCCTTCACGCCCGAAGAGATAGAGGCGATCGAGGCGCACCGCTTTCCTCCCGTCGATCAGCTTTTCTGGCGCGAAGGGCAGCCGCGGATGGACAGCGTCAACCGGCTGATCCTGGAACTGGAAACGCGGCCCGATCTCGACCAGCTCCGCGCGGCCCCAGAGGCGACCGACCTCGCGGTGCTGAAGCGGCTGGCCGCCGATCCGCTGGTCGTCGATCGGGTCAAGGGCAAGAAGCAGGTCGAACGGCTGTGGGCGGCGTGCGGCCTGCCCGATTTCCAAAAAGTGGGGGCTGAGCATCATGCCCGCACGGTCAGCCGCATCTGGCGGTTCCTGTCTGAAGGAATGGGCCATATCCCGCGCGACTGGTTCGCCCAGCAACTGGCGCGACTCGATTCGGTGCAGGGGGACATCGACACGCTATCGGCCCGGATCGCGGCGGCGCGCACCTGGTCCTACATCGCCCATCGCGCCGACTGGCTGGCGCATCCGGCGGAAATGGCGGAGCGGACGCGGGCGCTGGAGGAAAGGCTGTCCGACGCGCTGCACACGGCGCTGACGCAGCGGTTTGTGGACCGCCGCACCGCCGTTCTGCTGCGCGATATGGGGCAGGATGCGAGCAATTTGCCCGTCGAAGTGGAGCAGGACGGGACGGTCTGGGTCGATGGTGAGACGATCGGGCGACTTGACGGATTTCGTTTCTCGGTCGATCCGGCTACGCGGCATCAGGATAGGAAGATGCTGCTGGCGGCGGCGGAACGCCGCCTTGGAAGGATATTGCGAGTGAAGGCTGACGAATTGCTGGGCGCGCCCGACACAGATTTCGCGCTCATGGACGAGGCGGGACAGGCGCCGGGGATCAGCTGGCAGGGCAATGCCGTGGCGGCGCTGCTGCCCGGCCCCTCATTGCTGACGCCCGAAATCCGGCTGGATCGCGGCCTGTTGGCGCTGGGGCAGGATGTGCAGAAGCAGGTGATCGGCCGCCTCGCCACCTGGGTGGAAGCGCAGAAGGAAAAGCATCTGCTGCCGCTGACCAAGATGGTGGCCAGCTCTGCAGACCCGGAAGTTCCCGCCGTTGTCCGCGCCGTCTTTGCGCAGTTGGCCGACGCTGGGGGGGTAATCGCACGGACAGAGCTTGATTCGGCGCTTGGTCATCTCGACAAGGATCAGCGTCACCTGCTGCGGCGGGCGGGCATCGATATCGGCGTGCTCGACATTTATCATCCGGGCCTGCTGAAGCCAGGCGCGGCGCGCTGGCGGGCGGCATTGCTGGCGGCGCGGATCGCAAAGCCTTGCCTGCCCCTGCCCCAAGCGGGCCTGACGTTGATTCCCGCTGGCGAAAAGCCGGAGCAGATGGGGGCGCGGATCGCCGGTTTCCGGGGCTTTGGCGACCAGATGCTGCGCATTGATATGGCAGAGCGCATGGCGCGCACCGCTCATGAGGCTATCGCCAAGGGCGAATCCTTCACGGCGCAGAGCCCGCAGATCGTGTCGCTGGGATTGAATGAAGCCGCCTTCCTGCAGCTGATGCGCCTGGCTGGCTTCCGGCCGGTCGAAACGCCCGCGGAGGGCGGCGTCAACTGGGCCTTCCGGGGGCGGCAAAAACCACGGCCCGACCAGCAGCAGTCCCGCGGCCCTGCGCGGCGTGGGGCGCCCTCGCGCGGCGCGCCGTCGCGGTCTGGCGCAGCCGCACCGGCCGTAGCGCCTGCGGGCAATCACGCCTTTGCCGGTCTTGCCGAGCTGCTCGGCCGCAATGGCTGACAGCGCGCCTGCCGGCAATCATGGGCCGAGCTTGCGCATCGACAAATTCCTGTGGTTCGCCCGGCTCGCCAAAAGCCGGTCAATGGCGCAGAAAATGGCGGAAGACGGGCACATCCGCCTGAACGGCCGCCGCATCGAACGGGCTCATTCGCCGGTGCGCGCGGGCGATCTGATCACCTTTCCTCATCCAAGCGGCGTGCGCGTCGTGCGCGTCGTGCAGCTCCCCGGGCGGCGCGGACCGGCTCCCGAAGCGCAGACCTGTTACGAGGAACTGAAGCTAGGCAATTAGCCGCGCAAAAATATCCTCATTGACCTTCTCGCCCGCCGGGCATAGCAGGGCCGCCGCTGTCGAAACCCTAAGAGTGCTGACCCATGACCTATGTCGTGACCGACAACTGCATCCGCTGCAAATATATGGATTGCGTCGAGGTCTGTCCCGTGGACTGTTTCTACGAGGGCGAGAACATGCTGGTCATCAATCCCAATGAATGTATCGACTGCGGCGTGTGCGAGCCTGAATGCCCGGCCGAAGCCATTCTGCCCGATACGGAGAATGGCCTGGAAAAGTGGCTGGAACTCAACACGAAATTCTCCGCCGAATGGCCCAACATCACCGTCAAGGGCGAAGCGCCTGCCGACGCGGACGATATGAAGGGCGTGGAGAATAAGCTGGAGAAATTCTTCTCCCCCGAACCGGGCTCGGGAAGCTAATCAGCCGCAAGGGGGCTTGCCCCTTTTTTGGAGCGTGGGACCCGCCGCTAAGTTGGCCTCAACATGCGCCCGCGACTATCCCTAGCGTGTCATTCGCACGCTCACTCCCGGATTTTGCGTCTGGGGGTGGCAATTTTGTTACGAATCTGCTAAATAGGCGGCAAGAGGCGGAAACGGTCGCATCCGTCCTGGAGTATTTGCTCATGTCCTGACGGTGGCGCCGCGGAATCCCCGGCTTGTGCCCTATTTGCGCATCTGTGACGCGGCGCGTATTCGTCCCCGGTAGAATTAGAAAGGTTTCAAATGGCTGCCAAGGCGCTGTCCTTTGACGTTGGTGATTATGTTGTTTACCCCAAGCACGGCGTGGGCCGCGTCGTCGAGCTGCAGAAGGAGCAGATCGCGGGCATGGAATTGGAGCTGTATGTGCTCCGGTTCGAAAAGGAGCGCATGACGCTTCGCGTGCCGACTAACAAGGCCGAAGGGGTGGGCATGCGCAAGCTGTCCTCCAACAAGACCCTGGAAGAGGCGATTGAAACGCTGAAGGGCAAGCCCAAGGTGAAGCGGACCATGTGGTCGCGCCGCGCGCAGGAATATGAAGCGAAGATCAACTCGGGCGACCTGGTGTCGATCGCCGAAGTGACGCGCGACCTGTTCCGTGCCGACGACCAGCCGGAGCAGAGCTATTCCGAGCGTCAGATCTTCGAAGCAGCGTCGAGCCGCCTCGCCCGCGAACTCGCGGCAATGGAAGAGACGGATGAGCCGAGCGCTCTCAAGAAGATCCTGCGCATTCTGAACGAAGCCGCGCCCAAGCATGCGAAGGTGGAAGTCTGAAACCCGCTACGGCCGAGCCGACAACGGCAGGTTGATAGACAGAAAGGGCGTCCCGGCCGGGGCGCCCTTTCTTCGTCCTGGCAAGCATCGAAGACCAATCCGCCGGACTATAATCCCTATTCGCCCTTGGCGGCATCCTTCGCAGCGTCGCTGACATCGCTCGCGGCCTGACCGACCTGGGTGGCGGCGCCTTCGACCGCGTTGTCCTTGCGCGTCTGGCTGCTGATCAGGAAGAAGGCGGCAATCGCCACCACTATCACCAACAGCAGCACCGCGATCGCCGTCCCGCCACCGCCGCGCTTTTCAATCACCGTGGTCGTCGTTGCCGGACGCTCCTGATAATCGGCCATGAATGTCCTCCTCATCGTTACGCCACCCGCACGAATAATGCTCATCGGTCGGCTGGGTTCCTGATGAGACTGCGGGCTGGATTTGAAGCGGTTGGCGTCAAGGTGCAGAATTGGGGAGGAAGGGATTGAAGCGAGCGCGATTTTCATCTCTCCGCTCGGGCTGTCGAATGGGTCATTCGCCTCATCTGAATGGTGAAACCCGCTACTTTCTGGAGAGGAAGAAATCCTTCGACAAGCTCGGAGCGAACGGGTCTCAATAAGCGCCGTTGCTGCCATAACTCCGCTCACTATCGACTCCGCAGCACGAAGGCGCCCTTGGCCCGGTCCTTGATGACCTGATCAGCAGGGAACACCGATCCGCTCATGGTGATGTAAACGCCGGGGCCCGCCACTTGCGCCGTGGCGAAGGCCATGCCGAGGTTAAAGCTCGCGTCGCTTTCCCCGAAGCGCGCCGGGGCCAGTGCACCGACCAGCACTATCGTCTTGCCGGCGATGCCATCCAACCTCTTGGCCGTGTCCGTCATCGTATCGGTGCCATGGGTGATGATGATGTGGCTTTCCGGGGCCGCCATGACGCGATCCCGGATCAGCGCGCGGTCCGCGTCGTCCAGTTCCAGACTGTCCTTGCGCGTGACTTCTTCGATGCGGAAAGGCCGTTTGACCCGCGCGATGTCCAGTAGCTTCGCCGTCACCGTTTCGCCGACCTGATAGTCGGACAGGGCATCGAAATAGATTTTATCGATGGTCCCGCCGGTGGTTAGAAGAAGGATCGGCGTGTCGGCGGATAGCATGGCAAGCTCCGGAAGGCTGGAGGATCAGCCCTGCATTTAGGATCTATCCAGCCCGATAGGAACCGCCGCCTAGCCGCCCTGCGCCATTTCTTCGCCCCGGTCTCTGGCTGCGCACAATGTGTCGGTGAGGAGCTTCAGAAGCCGATCGTCGGCATCGAGTATATTCAGCCCCTCGCGCGTCATGCCGCCAGGGCTCGCGACGCGGTCCGCCAGCACGGCCGGGCTATCGCTCGCCTGCGCTGCCATATTTGCGGAGCCGTGGACGGTCGCGAGCGCCATGCGGGCGGCCTGGTCCGCTGGCAGGCCGATCGCCTCCCCTGCGCGCGCAAGGGCATCGATGAAGCGGAACAGGAAAGCGGGGCCGCATCCCGACAGTGCCGTGACTTCGTTGAACTGCCCTTCATCGGCGATCCATTCCGCAAGGCCAAGCGGCGCGATGAGCGCGTCGATCGCCGTCCGCGCGGCCTCGGAACTCGCCGCCTCGGCATGCAGGGCAGTGACGCCCTGCCCCAGGCCAACGGGGAGGTTGGGCATGGCGCGGACGATCGGGCCTGCTTTGGGGAATTGTCGCCTGAGGTCCGCCAACGGCGTGCCCGCCAATATCGAAAGGAGCGTCGTCCCTTCTCCGCATAGGGGGGCCAAGGCGGTTGCCACATCGCCAAGCTGATAGGGCTTCATGCCAAGCAACACGGTTGTGCCGGGGGCGAGCGAAGCGGGATAGGCTGTTACGACCTGCACCCCATCCGCCACCGCGCGGCCGCTGGGGCGCAGCACGGTGACACGCGCCGGGTCCAGCCCGCAGGCCAGCCAGCGGGTCAGCATTTGCCCTGCCATATTGCCGCAGCCGACGAGGAACAGCTTCTTCGGCCAGATATCATTCATGGGGATGCCCCTCAGGCTTCGCCGCGCGTCTCGATCAGGCTGGCGGAAATAGCCTCGGTCGGGCTCTTTCCGCCCCATAGGACGAACTGGAAAACGGGGTAGAAGCGTTCGCACTCATCGATCGCCGTTTCGACGAGGATCTGCGCCTGGTCCAGCGTCAGGACGCCGCCTGCGCCCAGCAGCGCACCGTGGCGGAACAGGACGATGCCGCTCGACGACCAAAGTTCGAAATGGCCGAGCCAGAGCTGTTCGTTGATGAGGCCCAATGTCTCGTAAACCGCGGCGCGCTTATCCTCCGTCACGCGAATGTCGGGGAGCGCCAGCAATTGCAGCACCTGATCTTCGTCGCGCCAGATGCCGCGCAGTTCATATTGCGCCCAGGAACCTTGGGTGCTTGCGACGATCTCATCCTCGCCGACCTGATCGAAACTCCAGCCATTCGCCTCAAAATAGGCGGCCAGCATGTCGATCGGCGCGGCTTCCTGACCGCCATTTTCAAATTCGTCACTGTCCATCATCTGCTGGCCATAGAGCATTTCCCGATGGCAGGGAAACCATCCGAATCGGGAAAAGGCGTCAAATTAGGGCATCGTTGCAGAAATAAAACGGACAGGCGGCAAGGCCCACTTATTCTGCGCCCGGCGTCCCGCCCTTGGGTGAGCGAACGGTCTTTGTCACCGGTTCAGCCGACCTCCCCTCCAGCGCGTCGATGCGGGCCTTCAGCAGTTCGACCTCTTCACGGGCCGCCGCGGCCAGCGCCTTCACCGCGTCAAACTCGTCGCGACTGACGAAATCCATGCCGCCGATCCACTGCTTGGCCTTTTCGCGGGCGTTGGTTTCAAATTCCCGGCTCATGCCAGCCACCGTTCCAGCGGCGCCATTCACCAGCTTGGCGAGGTCGTCGAAAAAGCGGTTTTCGCTCTGCATGTCCTAATTCCTTGATTGGCGGCGCATGTGAGATGCGCCTTCATATCTATATTTGGGTCTTGAGTGCGGGCGCCACAAGGGTTTCCGCGTCGGGATTAAGGCGGCCGATCTCATAATTGAGCGCGGATGCAAAGCCCAGCCAGGCGAGATAGGGCAGCAGCAGCAGCCCCGCCACGCGGCGGATGCGCCAAAAGAGGAATGTGGTGAGCGCCATCAGGACGAACAGCAGAAGGATCAAAGCAAGCGCATTATCCACCTGATGCGCCCGGAAGAAGAGCGGCGACCAGAGGAGGTTGAGCAGCAGCTGGACGAAGAATATGGTGATGGCCAAGCCGCGCCCCCGCGCGCCGCGAGCATGGATGATGATCGCCAGGGCCAGTCCCATGAAGATGTAGAGGATCGTCCACGCCACCCCGAACGCCCAGCCCGGCGGCATGAAGTCGGGTTTGATGAGGGCGTCGAACCAGCGATTGCCATAGCCGCTATTGGCGAGCTTGCCGGACAGGAAACCCAGGAAGACGATCGCCGGGACCGTGACCAATGCCCAGCGGAGATAATCCAGGCGCAACTGACCTGGGGACGCGATCTCGTTCATCGTCGGCGCAGCTCCACTATTCCTCACTCGGCGGCTTCGGGCGAATCCTTCAAAGCCGTGTCAAGCCGCCGTCCTACGGTTTGCGGTGAAACGGTTCGTCCCGCAACCCGCGAATAGAGGATAGGGATCAGGAACAGTGTGATCAGCGTGGCCAGGGACACACCGAACACCACCACGACGCCGATCGACTGGCGCGCGGCAGCCCCAGCCCCGCCTCGAATGACCAGCGGCACCGCACCAATGACGGTGGCGATCGATGTCATGAGGATCGGGCGCAGGCGGCGGGCGGCGGCCTGGCGAATGGCCTCGGCGACCTCCAACCCTTCGTCGCGCAGCTGGTTGGCGAACTCCACGATCAGGATGCCGTTTTTGGCGGCGAGACCCACCAGCATGACGATGCCGATCTGGCTGTAAAGATTGACCGATCCGCCGGTCAGCGCCAGCCCAAGCACGCCGCCCGCGACAGCCAGCGGGACGGTCGCGATGATCACGCCGGGATGGATGAAGCTTTCGAACTGCGCAGCGAGCAGCAGATAGACGATGAGGATGGTGAGGCCGAAAACCAGCCAGATGGATCCCCCGGTTTCCCGCAGCGATTGGCTTTCCCCGCGATAGCCGATCGCGAGCACCTCTGGCGACTGGCGGGCCTGCGCCTCCAGATAGGACAAGGCTTCGCCCAGCGAATAGCCGGGTGCAAGCGCCGCCGTCAGGGTGATCGCGCGCAGTTTGTTGAAGCGGTTGAGTTGGCGCGGCCCGGCGACTTCGCGCATGGTCACCACCGACGAGAGGGGGACAAGCAGGCCGGTGCGGCTGCGGACCTGGATGCGTTCAAGGTCTGCTGGCGTCTGCCGTCCTTCCCGCTCGGCCTGGATCAGCACGCGATATTCCTCGCCGCGATCGACATAGGTGGTGACGCGGCGCGACCCGAGCAGCGTTTGCAGCGCCTGGCTGATGTCGTTAGCAGACACGCCAAGATCGCCCGCGCGCTGCTGATCCACCTCGATCCGCAACTGCGGCTTGGTTTCCTTATAGTCGCTGTCGAGGTTGACGAGGCCCGGATTGCTCGCCGCCGCCGCCATGATCCGGTCCCGCGCGGCGACTAGCCCTTCATAGGTTGAACCAGCCAGCACCAGGTTGACTGGAAGTCCCCTGCCCCGGCCCAAGCCGGATCGCGGCGCGACATTGCCGCGCACGCCGGTCTGATTGGCGAGGACCTTGTTGATCGCGTCGGCCACTTGGGCGGTGGTGACGCTGCGTTCTTCCCAGGGACGGAGAAAGGCGATGATATTGCCGCCGTTGAAATCATCGCTAGCGCCAAAGCCGCCGGGCGTCCGGATGTTCAGCACCTTCAGTCTGCCGTCTTTGAGCAGCGGCTGAAGATCATCCTCGATGCCGCGCATATAGGCTTTCATCCGGTCGAAACCGGTGCCTTCAGGCGCGCTGACCTGGCCGTCCACCACGCCAGTGTCTTCGGCCGGGGCAAGTTCGGTCGGCAGCGTCATGAAAAGCGCGCCAGCCGCGCCCAGGAAAAGGACCAGCGCGACCAGCGCCAAGGCGGGCCGCCGCAGCACGCGGTCGAGCAAGCGTGCATAGCCGCCTTCGAGCCGCTGAAACCGTTTATCGACCCAACGCGCCAGCCGTCCGCGCTCGCTGTGGCGCAGCAGCTTCGAACAGAGCATCGGCGCGAGGCTCAAGGAGATGAAGCCGGAAAAGGCGATGGCAGCGATCATCGCGATGGCGAGTTCGCGGAACAGGAGCCCCGTCTGGCCGGCGAGGAACATGACCGGCACGAACACGGCACAGACGACCAGCGTGGTCGAGATGATCGCAAAGCCGACCTGCCGGGTGCCGCGATAGGCGGCAAGCAGCGGATCTTCGCCCTGTTCGATCCGGTGATAGACATTTTCCAGCACCACGATCGCGTCATCGACGACCAGCCCGATCGCCAGCACGAAGGCGAGAAGCGTCAGCAGGTTGATCGACAGGCCGAGCAGCCACATGACGGCGCAGGTCGCGAGCAGGCAGATCGGCACGGTGATCGACGGGATGATGGTCGCGCGCAGTGATCCGAGGAACAGGAAGATAACAAGGATGACCAGGATCGCGGCTTCGAGCAGAGTGTCATAAACATTGTCGATCGCGCGGCTGATGAAGAGGGATTCGTCTGAGCCGATATTGACGCTCATCCCCTGCGGCAGGTCCGGCCGTAATTCTTCGATCAGCGCCTTGGCCCGCTCAGCGACTTCCAGCGTATTTGCGCCGGACTGGCGAACGACGCCGACGCCGATGCCGGTGCCGCCATTGGAGCGAAAGGAGGTATAGGGATTTTCGGCGGCCTGTTCGATCCGGGCGACATCCCCAAGCTTTACCTGATAGCCGTCCTGCCCGCGCCCAACGACAAGCTGCGCGAACTGCTCGGGCGTTGAAAAAGCACGCTCTACGCGAAGGGTCTGGTTCTGATCCTTCGATTCAAAACGGCCCGCAGGCAGTTCGACATTCTGCGCTCGCAGGGCGTTTTCAATGTCGGCGGGCGTCAGGGCGAAGGCCGCAAGCTTCTCGGCATTAAGCCATATCCGAGTGGCAGGCCGCTCATCCCGGCCGCCATTGACGCGGGCGACGCCGACAATGGCGGAAAATCGGTCGATGACGTTGCGATCAAGATAGTCGGCGATCTGGGTGGGGGTCCAGCCGGGCCGGGTAAAGACGATGAACAGGATCGCGCGCGCGTCGGCGTCCACTTTGCGGATTTCGGGGGCGAGCGCGTCTTCGGGCAGGTCTTCGGTGACCGATCCGACGCGGTCGCGCACATCATTGGCCGCGGAATCAATGTCGCGCGAAGGATCAAATTCGATGCTGATCGCCGACGTGCCGTCACGCGAGGTCGAGCTGATAGTCTGGATGCCCTGAACGCCTGCTACCGCATCCTCTATGATCTGCGTGATGCGCGTTTCCACGACAGAGGCCGCAGCGCCGGTGTAGCTGGTTTCCACCGAGACGATCGGGGGATCCGTGTCGGGATATTCGCGAACCGACAGGCTGAGATAACCGACCACGCCGACGATGCAGAGCAGCACCGCAATGACCGCTGCGAAGACCGGCCGGCGGACGGAAAGGTCGGAAAGCTGCATCGCCCGCGCCGATCAGGCGCCAGTGGCGGCGCGGTCCGCCATTTTGGCGGTGGGACCCGACTTGTCGCCAGGCAGGCGCACCGGGACGCCGTCAGTCAGCTTCACGACGCCGTCGGTCACGACCTTTGACCCAGGTTGCACGCCACCCAGGATTTCGACCAAACCATTTTGCCGGATGCCGGTTTCCACCTTCACCCGCTTGGCCTTGCGGTCCTGGACCAGGAACAGAAAGCGCTCCTCCCCGTCCCCGATCAGCGCCAGTTCCGGCGCGGCGAGAGATTGGCGCTGGCGGGCGATGACGCTGACGGTCAGCAGCATGCCCGGTTTCAAGGCGCGATCGGGATTGGGCAAAATCGCCCGCACCTTGACCGCGCGTGTGGCCGGGTCGATCACCGGGTCAATGGTGGCGATGGTGCCGGTGAATGGCCGGTCGGGATAAGCGGACGACACGGCCTTGATCGACTGCCCTTGGCGGATCATCGACAGCCGGGTTTCGGGCACCGTAAAATCCAGCTTTATCCGCGAAATATCACTGACCGTTGCGATCGCCGTCCCGGCCGAGACGATCGCGCCAGGCGAGACGGTACGCAGGCTGACCCAACCGGCAAAGGGCGCGCGAATAACCCGATCGCCGATCGAGGCGCGCGCCAGTTGCGCATTGGCGCGCGCCGAATTGGCGGCAGCGACCTGCTGGTCGAGACTGGCGCCGGTCGCGAAGCCGCGTTTCTTGAGCGCCTGTATCCGTTCGAGCTGCTGCGTGGCCTGCAAAGCCTGCGCTTCGGCCGCTGCGAGTTCCGCTCGTTCCTGCCCGACGGCCAGGGTGGCGATAACCTGACCGCGGCTGACGAAACCGCCATCGGCAAAGTTGATCGATGTGATCCGCTCCGTCACGGGCGCGGACAATATGACCTGCTCATTGGCGAGTGCGGTGCCGACGGCCTCCAGTTCATCGGTGAAGGTCGCAAGCCGGATCGGCGCAGCCTCCACGAGAGCGGGCGGGCGCGCTTTCTTCTCCTTTTCCGCGCCGCAACCGGCGAGCGTCAGCGCAAGAAGGCACAAGGTCAGGGATGAGCGCATGAGGAAGGGCTATCGGGCCTTTGCAAAGGATACAATGGGGGCATTTGTCGCGAAATGTAACTGCACTCGGAATAACGAATGCGACGGCATTATCCGCCAAGCGAGGCGTGGATCAAAAACTCGACATTGCCTTGCGGTCCGGTGATCGGACTGGTGGTCAGGCCGTTGACGGTCCAACCCTGCGCCGTCAGCCACTCACGCACTTCCTGACAGACCCGAGTATGAATAACGGGATCTCGCACGACGCCGCCCTTCCCCACCTCTTCCCGTCCCGCTTCGAACTGCGGCTTGATAAGGGCGACCAGATGCGCGCCGGGCCGGGCGAAGCTGATCGGCCGCTCCAGCACCTTGGCAAGCGAGATGAAGCTGGCGTCGCATACGATGATGTCCACCGGTTCCGGGATATGATCGGCGGTCAGGATGCGCGCACTCGTCTGTTCATGAACGATGACGCGCGGGTCCGATCGCAGCTTCCAGGCGAGCTGGTTGGTGCCGCTATCCACGGCATAGACGCGCACGGCGCCGTTGGTCAGCAGGACGTCGGTAAAGCCGCCGGTCGAGCTGCCGACATCGATGGCGGTCATGCCGGTGACGTCCAGCGCGAAATCTTCGATGGCATGGGCAAGCTTGATGCCGCCGCGCGATACCCAAGGGTGATCCCGGCCCTTCACCTCCAGTTCCGCATCCTGCGCGACCTGCTGGCCAGCCTTGTCGATCTTCCTGTCGCCCAGGTAGACGAGACCGGCGAGGATCAGGGCCTGCGCCCGCGCCCGGCTTTCAGCGAGGCCGCTATCGACGAGCAGCTGGTCGGCGCGGATTTTCGCCATCAGCGCACCAGCGCCGTGAGGGTGGAGACGGTCAGCAGTTGCGGCAATGTCTGCGGCTGTTTCCCCGGCGCGTACCAGAGGTATAGCGGGACGCCCGACCGGCCTTGCGCTTCCAGAAACCGGGTGATCGCCGGATCGGCGTTGGTCCAATCGCCAACCATCACCGTGACCCCCGCCTTGGCGAAGGTTTCGCGTGTCTCGGCGCGATCGATGGCGGCGGCTTCATTCGCCTTGCATGTCAGGCACCAATCGGCGGTGAAATAGAGGAAGACCGGCTTTCCCGCCGCACGCAGGCTGGCGAGCCGGGCTTCGTCGAAAGGCACGGCCCCATCCTGCGCCTGGGCGACGCTGGCGGCACGCGCGGGCAGCAGGACCGCCCCTGCGCCGAGCAGAAGCAGCGAAAGTAGGCCCACGACACGCCCGCCCCGCTTGCCGCGATGCTGGCGCACGCCCAGCCACCAGAGCAACAACGCCAGCAGCAACGCGGCGCTCAGGCCGATCGTCATCGCCGCAACGCCCCGCTGCTGGCCGAGCAGCCAGGCGAGCCCAAGCGCGGTCAGGAACATGGGCAGGGACAGGATCTTCTGGAACGTGCCCATCCACGGTCCAGGACGCGGCAGACGGGTGCGCAGTGCGGGAATGTAGGCGAGCAGCAGGAAGGGGAGAGCAAGGCCCAAGCCAAGGCCCGCGAACAGCGCAAGCGCGGCGGCGACCGGCAGGACCAGCGCCGCGCCCATCGCAGCGCCCATGAAAGGGCCGGTGCAGGGCGTCGCGACAAAGGCGACGAGAGCACCCGTCCAGAATGCGCCCGTCACGCCCGCCTTGCCCGCGAGCTTCTCGCCGCCGCCAAAGACGCTCAGTTCGAACAGCCCGGCGAGGTTGAAGGCCACCGCCGTGACCAGCAGCAGCAGCAGCAGGATGACGCGCGGGTCCTGAAGCTGGAACGCCCAGCCCACGGCCACACCCGCCGCCCGGATGGCCAGCAGCAGCGCGCCAAGCGCTAGGCATGTGAGAATGACCCCGGCTGCATAGGCAAGCGCCTCCCGCCGGACGCTCCGCTCATCACCCCCCGCGCGTGCAAGTTTCAACGCCTTGAGGCCCAGGATCGGGAAAACGCAGGGCATGATGTTGAGCAGTAGCCCGCCAAGGATCGCGCCGCCCAAGGCGATCAACGTTGTCCGCAGCACTCGGCTATCCGCGGCATCGACCACGCCGGGATCAGCCGTGAGCAGGAAGCCGACATGGTCGCCGGTGCGCAGAACCGCCTGTACTGTGCCGCCTTTGAAGCCCTGCCCTGCCTCGGTTTCTATCAGCAGGCGATCGCCCTGGCGGCTGACGGTCTGCGGCGCAGCGTAGCGGGTTAAGCCTTCTTTCAGCGGGAACAGATGAACATCAGCCGCCGTAGCATCCGCAGGAAAGGGGACGGACAGCCGCAGCTTCCCATCCTTGATCGCGTAGCTCGCACGGCTGCCAAGCGGCCTTGGCAGATGGGCGCGCCAGCCATCGAAGCGCGCTTGTGCAGCGGGCGTTATCACGCCATCGCCCGCCACCAGATCGAGCGAAAGGTCCGCGCTTTCCGGCACGCAGATCTTGTCGGTGCAGGCAAGCCATTCCGCCCGCCCTCGTATGGGCAGACGCATGCCGTTCGCGACGTCCGGCGCGATCGTCACCGGCGCCAGGATCGCATAGGGGCCTTCATAGACATGGTTCATCAGGCCCGAGATGAGCAACGTTTCGGGCACCGGATAGCGCAGTTCGCCTATCCTGACGTCTTTGGGCAGCACCCATTTGACCGTCATGCCAAGCCCTGCGTCGCCGGGGTTCTGCCAATAGCCATGCCAGCCCGCTTCCGGGGTCATTGCAAAGGCGATGTTGATCGTCCGGCCAGGGGCAGGCGCATCGCTTTCGGGGACCAGCCGCGCGGCAATGTGTGGCGCGCCCGTTCCGAACGCCCCCTGGGCCTCTACGGCGGGCGCGAAAAAGAGCGCCAGCGTCATCAGAAAGGCATGGAAAATCCGCATCGGGCCTCTGGTCGGGTGGATCAGAGCGGGCTAGGTCCGGCTGCACCCGCCGTCAAGGCATCAGAAGGGGTCGGAATGATGTTCAAGAAAGCGCTCGCTGCCCTGATGCTGGCGGCACCGCTGACCGTACTGGCTCAACCGCCTGCTCCGGCGGCCTCGTCAGGGGCGGCACCCCGGCTGATCATCGCCATTTCGGTCGATCAATTTTCCGGTGATCTATTCAATGAATATCGCCCCTATTATAGCGGCGGCCTGAAGCGCCTGAGCGAAGGCGCGGTGTTCCCGCGTGGCTATCAGAGCCATGCCGCGACCGAGACCTGCCCTGGTCATAGCACTATCCTGACCGGCAGCCGTCCGTCGCGCACCGGGATCATCGCCAACAGCTGGATAGACCTGAACGCCGCGCGGGCGGACAAGATGATCTACTGCGCCGAGGATGAGAGCCATCCGGGCAGCAGCAGCGGCAACTATGTCGCCTCGCCAATTCATCTGCGCGTACCGACGCTTGGCGGACGCATGAAGGCGGCCAATCCGGCGACGCGGGTCGTTTCCATCGCGGGCAAGGATCGCGCGGCGATCATGATGGGCGGCAGCAAGGCGGATCAGGTCTGGTGGCTGGGGCCGAAGGGCTATGTAAGCTATCCCAATGTGCCCACCCCGCCGCTGGTCGATCGCGTGAACCAGATTTTTGCGCAACGGCTCGCCACGACCAATCCCGGCTTTGACCTGCCGCAGCAGTGCGGACCGAAGGATTTCCCCGTCGGCACTGGACCAGGCAAGAGCGTCGGCACTGGCCGCTTCGCCCGCCCCGCCGACAGTTTCAGCGCTTTTCGCGCCTCGCCCGAACAGGATGCGATGACGCTCGCCTTTGCCGCTGCTGCGATCGACAGCATGGGATTGGGCAAGCAGGGGCAGACCGACATTATTTCCATCGGACTTTCCGCCACTGACCTCATCGGCCATGCTTATGGTACAGAAGGCACCGAAAGCTGCATCCAGATCGATCGGCTGGACCGGGAACTAGGGTCGTTCTTCGATCAGTTGGACAAGCAGGGCATCGACTATGTGGTTGTCCTCACCGCAGACCACGGCGGCCATGACCTGCCCGAGCGGCACCGCCAAAATGCGATGCCGATGGAACAGCGGGTGGAGCGCGCGCTGATGCCGCGCGCCTTGTCGGAGGCTGTTGCGGCACGGACTGGCATTGGCGGCAAGGAATTGATCCGGGGAGACGGCCCGGCGGGCGATCTTTATTTCGACCATAGCCTGTCCCGTGCGCAGCGCGCCAAGGTAGAGGCGGCCACGCTCGCCTTGCTGCGTGCGCATCCGCAGGTCGAAACGGTGTTCACCAAGGCGCAGATCGCGGCCGCCCCCTCCCCCTCAGGTCCGCCCGAAAGCTGGAGCCTGCTGCAGGAAGCGCGCGCGAGTTTTGATGCGGAACGGTCCGGCGATTTGCTCCTGTTGCTCAAGCCGCGCGTCACACCCATCGCTGACCCCATTAAGGGGGCGGTCGCTACCCATGGATCCCCCTGGGACACTGATCGCAGGGTGCCGATCCTGTTTTGGCGCAAGGGGCTCCGGCATTTCGAACAGCCGCTTGGCGTGGAAACGGCCGATATCATGCCGACCCTCGCCGCGCTGATCCATTTGCCGGTTCCCAAGGGCGAGATTGATGGACGGTGCCTGGACCTGATCGCGGGCGAAGGCGACAGCTGCGAAGGGAATTAGCCAGCAACAGCCGGAATGGGTTGGATTGCCGCTCAGATATTCTCCGCAAACCCATCGCGCAGCGCATGGACGCGATGCGGGGCGGAGACCTCCACTCGGCTGGTTACTTCATATTGCGCCTTCGCCTGGCGCACATTGCTGTCGGCCGGCACGCTATCGGTCAGCCAGACATTGCCGCCGATCACCGAACGGCTGCCGATGATGATGCGGCCCAATATGGTCGCGCCGGCATAGATGACGACATCATCCTCGATGATCGGGTGGCGCGGCAGGGCCTTTGCCAGTGCGCCCTTCTCATCGGCGGGGAAGCTTCGCGCACCCAGCGTGACGCCCTGATACAGCCGCACCCTGTTGCCGACGATCGCCGTTTCGCCGATAACGACGCCCGTTCCATGATCGACGAAGAAGCTGTGACCGATCCTGGCGCCCGGATGAATGTCGATGCCGGTGCGAGAATGGGCGATTTCAGACGTGATCCGCGCCACCAAAGGCGCGCCGAGTCCATAAAGCTGATGGGCGAGACGATGATGGATGATAGCCAGCATCGACGGATAGCATATCAGCACTTCGTCAACGCTGCGCGCAGCCGGATCGCCGAGGAAAGCTGCTTCCACATCGGTATCAAGCAGTTCGCGCACGCTAGGCAGGCTGCTGGCGAAAGCGCCGATGATGCGGGCGGCTTCCGCATCGACCTCTGCTGGCTGACTGTCATGCATGGCATAGAGCAGTTCGAGGCGGATCTGGCCGTAAAGGCGGCTGAGCGCCGTCTGCAAGGTCTGCGTGACGAAGGCATCCTCATTATGGATGCGCACGAAGCTCGGCCCCAGCCGCAGGGGAAACAGCGCGCCGCAGAGCGACGTCATGATCTTCGTCAGATTGGCCCGCGAAGGAAAGCCTTCCGCTCCATATTCCGCATGATGCTGCTGGGCCTCCCGCCACCGGCCACGGACCGCGCCCAGATCGCTAACCAGGCGGCCGATATCCCAATAGCCTTCCAGAAGCTGATCTTCGCCTTCACCGTCTGCCGTCATATGCGCCTCTTGTTCAACGGGAAACCGGCATAGACCGGCTTGGCGCCATCCGATAAACGAGTTTTGCTTGGACCCTGACAGTTTCTCTTTTGTCGGGTGTGTGGTGGCGGATCAGCGCTTTTCCGCTGCGGGCGGGATATGAAGGCGGATTTCCACGCGCAGACCGCCCTCCCGACGGTTAGTCAGGGTCAACGACCCCTCTTCCTGCTCCACCGCCTTTGCGACGATGGCGAGGCCAAGGCCCAGCCCGCGCGTATTCCGCTGTCTTGCTTCATCCAGGCGGGCAAAGGGCTTCAGCACTTCCTGCAACTTGTCGTCAGGAATGCCGGGGCCGTCATCCTCGACACAGATCAGCACCTCCCCACTGCGCCGCTCCACGCTCACATCGGCGCGATGACCATAGTGCAGGGCATTTTCGACAAGGTTCATCACCGCGCGGCGAAGCAGCATCGGACGGGCGTCCATTTCCAGATGATCGGGCCCTTCATAGGTGACGTCCGCGCCTTGGTCCTGAAAAGCATCGACGACTGTCGCCACCGTCACCGCCACGTCGGTGCGGACGGCAGGCTCGCCATTTTTCTCGCCGCCAAGAAAGGCCAGAAGGGAATCGATCATCGCACCCATTTCGGCCAAATCTCCCGCCATGGCCTCCTGCGCTTCGGCATCGCCGATCCCCTCCAGCCGCAATTGCAACCGGGCGAGCGGGGTTCGCAGGTCATGCCCCACCGCCGCCAGCGTCTCGGTGCGCTCCGTAATCAGGCGGTGGATACGCTTCTGCATCGCGTTGAATGCGCGGATCAGGTCGCGCACATCGCTGGTGCCGCCTTCCGCGACAATCACCTCGTCGCTTAGGCCGATATGCTCGGTGGCCTTCGTCAGGTCCTTCAGCGGCGCGAGCGTCCGCCGGATCAGCATCCCACCCGCCAGCATCAGCGCGACGACGGGGATGAGCGCGAGGCCCATGCGGCCGATGGTGAAGGTCCATTGACCCCCGCTATGCCGCATGCCGAAATAGAGCCAGCTCCTGTCCGGCAGCTGCAACCCGCCATTGATTTGCGATACGCGTCCGGGCGAAGCGAGCCGCAGCCACAGCCGTGACCGTTCCAGGCTGGGTTCCCAAGTAATGATCTGCCGACGCATCCGCTCTAGTTCGGGAGCCAGCGTAGGTGGCGGCGGCGATGCCGGGGTCCAGTGGACATCGTAGCGATCGGTGGTCAGCTGGATAGCCATCGCATGCCGGTCACCTGCGGGCTGCTCCGCCACGAGCTTGCGCGCGATGACGAGATGCTCGGCGAGCCGCCGCGCTTCGTCATCCTGCAAAGAGAGATGGCCCGCACGCTCATAGATCAGCGTGCCGACCGCAAATTCCAGGGTCAGCGCGAGCAGCAGGATCGCCAGCAGCCGGCCGACCAGACCCAGCGACCGGCTGACATGCAATCTCAAGCGCGGCTGACTTCTGCGTTGAACATGTAGCCGACGCCGCGCACCGTCGTGATCGGCGCTGACTTGCCCTCGGTCGAAAGCTTGCGGCGCAGGCGGCTCACCAGCACATCGATGCTGCGGTCGGAGCTGTCGCCCATGCGCGTGCGCGACAGTTCGATCAGCCGCTCGCGGGCGATGACGCGCTGCGGGTGGCTGAGGAAGGAGCCGAGCAGATCGAACTCCGCGCCGGTCAGGTCCACGATCGCGCCGGTGGGGGAGCGCAGCTCACGGCGGGGGAAGTTGACGATCCACCCGTCGAAGCGAGCCTCATTTTCCCGATGTTCGTCGGGTCCACGCTCCACGCCGACGCGACGCAGGATGGCGCGGATGCGGGCAATCAGTTCGCGCGTGCCGAAGGGCTTTGGCAGATAATCGTCGGCACCCAGTTCCAGGCCGACGATCCGGTCGGTTTCGCTGCCCTTGGCGCTGATGAAGATGATCGGGACGTCGCTGTTGCGCCGGATCTGACGGCAAAGGTCGATGCCGTTGGTGCCAGGGAGCATGACGTCGAGTACGACGAGGTCAACCGGGCCAGCATCGAACGCGACCCACATTTCCGGCCCCGATGAAGCGGGCCGGACCTGATAACCATGTTCCTGAAGCGCCCGCGCCGTCAGCGTGCGCAGCGGCGGGTCGTCCTCTACCAGGATGATCGTGGGAGCGGTCATCCCAGCAATTTCACGCAACGAAAACAGCTCATGTGTCGCGGGATAAGGGGGGCTGATGGAAGGGTCAACCGGACGTTGCCATAGAAACCCGTTGAACCCAGATCAGCAACAATTTGTCATGCGAGGGACAATCCGCGGCTCTCCCCAGCAAGATTGTCATGCCGGGCCCGGCGTAGCGAGGCCCGGCATGATCAACTTAGAAAGCAGCCGTCAGAGAGAAGACCACCTGACCGCGCGCGATCGATTCACCGAAATCGTCGGCATCCTGAACCATGAAGTTCGGACGGAGGTAGGTTTCGTCCGAACGCTTGATGTCGGTATCGACATAAGCGACGCCCAGGGTCAGCGGCGTGCCAGGGATCGCGACGTCCGCGCCGACCAGCCAGTCAAGATATTTGCCGGTCGGAGCGACCGAGGTGCCGTTCGGGCCAAGGCCGGGGTTGCCGTCCGAATAGCCCAGATGGGCCTTCAGCGAAACCGGGGTTCCAGGCACAGCGCCGCTCACATCGCCCCAGATGTAAAGGTTATCCTCCTTGTCGCCCGGATCGGCGACCGTGCAAGCCGCGTCACTGCACCAGTTGCCCAGAGCCTGCTGCTTGGGCGCATAGGCAACGCCGACCAGACCCTTGACCGGACCGAATTCGCTCGACAGCTTCACATAGGGTTCGGCGAAGTCGGTCTTGTCCGCGCCCGACGGGTACATGTACCAGGTGAGGCCGACGTCCAGCGTCGCGCCGCCCAGCGGGATGGCGTAACCGGCGAACAGGTCGAGTTCCATGTTGGAGCCGCCGAACTGGCCCCAGCCAGCTAGGTTCGAAGCCCAGGTGCCAGCATAGAGGCCGCTTTCATGCGTGGCTGTGATGCCGCCCTGAATGGCCATGCCCTTATCGGTCTGCGACACGCCGCGGAAACGGTAGTCGGAAACCAGCGCGACGCTGCCCGATACGGTGACGGGACCTTCGGCTTCTTCCTGAGCGAATGCCGGCGCGCTCGTCATCAAGGCGAGGGCAGCACAGGCGATCTGATATTTCATGAAACATTCCCCTTTTTGGTAAGAATGTTCCGTCCTGCGTCCGCGCTGGCTCGAAGATCTGTGCGCCTTCGATTACCCACGGATTGCGCCCAAGCTATGGTGCGCCTGCACAAAGAGAAATGGACTTTTGCCGCAAGTGCGAAGGCGGCGTGCAGGCTGTGCCGTGCAGGCCACGGTTATTGTCTAAGAGACTTCCAAATGTGTCTAATTGATTTCCAGTTTTGGAATGAACGCAAAAAAGAGCCGCCGCGCCATCGGGAACTGGCGCGGCGGCTCACGTCGCCTGGAGGGGATTAGGGATCAGGCGACGAGGTTGCGTAACCGTCCTGTGGCGCCCGACAGCTCAACGCTGACGCCTGTGCCGCGACGGCGGTCGATCCACTCCCGCACCATCTCGGCGCAGGTATGGTCGATATGGGATAGCCGCTCGACATTCAGGATTACCCGGCGCTCGGCGGGAACCGATTCCAACTTTGCCGATAATTTGGGCAGGGTGAGGAAGGTGGCGGTGCCATGCAGCGCCACTTCATGGGCATCGTCGCGATGATCTTCGTCGAGACCCAGCCCAAGACGGCGCGCATGGGGCACGAGTTCGAGCAGCGACAGGCCGATGCCGACCAGGACGCCGGTGAGAAGATCAGTGGTCACCACCATGATCAGCGTCACCGCCCACACTACGGCCGGGAGCGGGCCGTAACGATGCAGCAGATGCTTTACATGATCGACGCTGACCAGCCGCACGCCGGTCACGACCAGAATGCCCGCCAGAGCCGCCATCGGAATCTCGCGCAGTAGCCAGGGCAGCAGCGCGACGAAGCCCAATATCCAGATGCCGTGCAGGATGGCGGACAGACGCGTCTTCGCACCCGCTTGGACGTTCGCGGAACTGCGGACGATAACGCCGGTCATCGGCAGCGCACCGGCAAAGCCGCAAAGCAGATTGCCGACGCCCTGGGCGCTCAATTCCCGGTTGTAGTTGGTGCGCGCACCGTCATGCATCCGATCGACTGCTGCCGCCGACAGCAATGTTTCGGCGCTGGCGATGAAGGCGATCGCGACGGCGGTGGTCAGGATGGCGGGATTCATCAGCTGCTGGAGCAATCCCTGTTCGGGCAAGGAGACCGCCGCAACGATGGACTCGGGCACCACGACACGCGCAACCGGCAGGCCCAGGATGAACGCCACCAGCGTCGCCAGCACGACGCCGACGAGAGCGCCAGGCAGTAACTTCATCGACGCGGGCCGAAGCTTTTCCCAGCCCAGCATGCCGCCGATCGTGACAAGGCCGATCGCAAAGGCCGTCGCGGCATCCTGATTGCTAAGGCCGAAGATCTGCCCCGGCATAGCCAAAAGGTTCGCAAGACCGCTGGACAGCGGCTTGTCATCGAACAGCACATGGAACTGGCCGACCACGATCAGCACGCCGATACCGGCGAGCATGCCATGAACCACCGCGGGCGAGATGGCGCGGAACCAGCCGCCGACCCTCAGCAATCCCGCGACGACCTGGATCGCACCCGCCAGGATCAAGATAGGTCCGAGCGCGGAAAGCCCCTGTTCCCGCACGATTTCGAAGACGATGACGGCAAGGCCCGCCGCTGGGCCGCTGACCTGCAGCGGCGAACCAGCCAGGAGGCCAACAACGATGCCGCCGATGATGCCGGTGATCAGCCCCTTTTCCGGTGGTACGCCGGATGCGACGGCGATGCCCATGCAAAGAGGCATCGCCACCAGGAACACGACGATCGAAGCGGTGAAATCTCGGCTAAACGTGCCGCCGGAAAGCGCTTTCAACATGGCTTACTCCGCCGCCTGGGCGTAAACCGCTTCAGCAGCGAGGCGGCGGCCATGGGGCAGCGCGATCGGCATCGGCTGGCCTTCGCGCAGCGGCAGAAAGCGGCCGGTTTCGCCGTCGAGGCCGAGCACTTGACCTGCATGGATATCGACATACCAGCCGTGCAGCGCGATTTCGCCGCGAGCGATGCCTGACGCGACCGAGGGGTGGGTGCGCAAATGGGCAAGCTGCGTAACGACATTTTCCAGCGCCATGTTGCGCAGCTTTTCAGCGTCGGTGAGATCGTCGGGATAGCTTTCGCGGCAAACTTTCTGTGCGGCATGGCTGTGCCGCAACCAAGCCGCGACATTGGGCATGTTGGTCAGGTCGGCATTGGTGGACAGCGCCTTCATCGCGCCGCAGTCGCTATGGCCGCACACGATGATGTCGCGCACGCCCAGCACCATCACCGCATATTCGACGGTGGACGTTACCCCGCCATTCTGCGTGGCGTGCGGCGGCACGATATTGCCTGCATTACGGCAAACGAACAGATCACCTGGCTGCGCCTGCATGATATGTTCCGGTACGATGCGGGAATCCGCGCAGGAGATCATCAGCGCTTTGGGGCTCTGACCATGGCTGGCCAGTTGATTGTAGAGCGCGCTCTCGTTCGGGAAGACCTGGGTCTCGAAGCTGAACACGCGACCGATAAGCTCGTTCATGGCTTCTCTATCCTTCTTGTTTCTCGCCGGTCAGGGGGCAGACCGGCCTGATCATGAAGGATAGGAAGTCGCTTTTGCTGCGTCGCAGCGGATTTGTTAAATAGTATGTCTGCTTGGTTTTTTTGGGCTCAGCGTCGTTCGACTGCTGCGGTCAGCATGTAACCCGCGCCGCGCACGGTGACGATCGGCGCGGCCCGCCCGCCCCGGCTCAGCTTTCGCCGCAGGCGGCTGACGAGCACATCGACACTGCGGTCGGACGAAGGCGCGTCGCGAACGCCAGCCAATTCCATCAGGCGCGCGCGTGCGATCACCGTCTGGGCGTGATCCAGCAACACGGCCAGCAACGAAAACTCGGCAGCCGTCAGCTCGACAAGATTGCCTTGTTCGTCGCTCACCTCGCGCCGGGCGAAATCGATGCGCCAACCATCGAACCGCGCCTCGCTACGCGCGCGCAGTCCTATTGCCCGTTCATTTCTGCCGCGCCGCAGCACCGCGCGTAGTCGCGCGGCGAGTTCGCGATGGGAATAGGGCTTCGCGACGTAATCATCCGCGCCCAATTCCAGTCCGACGACGCGGTCGACTTCACTGCTGTTCGCACCGACCAGGATGATCGGCACATCGCTGCGCTCTCGCACGTCGCGGCACAGGTCCATGCCGTCCGGCCCGCGCAGCGCTGCATCGAGCACCAGCACGCCGACCGGCATAGCCTTAAGGGCATTCCATATGTCCGATGCCGAGGCGGCAGGGAGCGCGCGAAATCCGCTTTGCTCCAGATATTCGCGCACTTGATGGCGCAAATCCTGCTGTTCCTCGGCAATCAGGACCAGCGGTGGACTCATCCGCCCTTCACGGCCAGGCTGTTGATCCCATCCAGTTCGTTCAGCAGGACGGCGCTGTCCTGCTGCGCCACGCTCAGCGCTTCGCTCGAACGGGCGCTGGAATAGCGGGCGATCTCAGCGCTCACCTGGCTGCGTGCGGCTTCACAGGGGCCGGCATGGCTGCCCGCGATGGGTGCGAAACGATGGATCGGCTTGGCGACGGCTATCAGCGGGCGGCCCTGCGCCGTCACCCCGCGGTTGACAACGAGTTCAGCCTGCCAGCGGCAGACCGGCGTGGCGGGGCGATTCGCGAAACGAGGTTCGACCTGCTGGAAGCGCACGGTCGAAACAGTCTCATAGCTTGCCTGATAGGCGGTCGCGGCGTGGCTGAGTTCGGCGCTATGAACAGGGGCGGCGGCCGACAGGGTCGCGGCCGAGGCAATGATGAGGAACATGGGAAGACGTCTCCTTCGCGTGCCAATGCACTGCGAAGGCTCTAGACGCGACAAATGTCTCCGAAATTTGCCGGATGTTACAAATTATTGCTGAAGCCCATCGACGCCCGCTTACGCATCGCAGCTATCGGCAAGGCAGGCATGGCTTGCGCATCCCCTGCGACATGATCGAGCAAGGCAGACAGCCAGGCGGCATCTGCAGCGGCCCGGTGACGTTCAGGATGACGAAGGTCCGCATATGCGACGGCCGAGGCGATGCGACTTTCGCCCGCGCCATGTTCGTTCAGCAGAATGGACACATGATCGATCATGAACGGAGCTTGCTCTCCGGCGGCTTGGGCCAGCGTTTCCAGCCAATATTGATCGATGGTGCTGTCGGCAACCGCCCGGCGACCGTCCATTGCTGCAAACAGCCGGTCGAGCACGGCCTCCACGGGGAGCCCGTCGCGATAAAGCCTGTCGCGTGTGATGCCGTGCAATGCCTGAGCTTCGGCAGTCCAGTCCCATCCCGCCCAGCTTTCATGAGGACGGATGAGCCAGCTCTGGCTCCGGCCGAATGAAGCGACGCCTACCTCGATTGGGAAGGACCGCCCATGCCGGGGAAGGCACGACGCTTCGAAATCGATCGCCACGATGGTCAAGACATTCTCCTGCTTCTCATGACCGTGTCCGCCCCCTTACCCGGACGCCCAGCCAGTTCGGAACCGTCTATGGCGACCGACTATGTCACTTCAAAGTCAGGGCTCATCGAAACGACACAAGCCGCTTCCCTCAGGCGACGGGCCGAGCTTTCGATCAAATTATCCCGGCAAGAGCAAAACTCATGCAACCGGATCATCATTTGCGTTTTTAACCCACGTCAGTCGCGCCCCGAGGCGATGGTGACGTCCAATCCTGGATGAGGATCGCTGCATGAAAATCGCTCAAATCGCGCCGCTGGCTGAAAGCGTGCCGCCCAAGCTTTATGGCGGTACAGAACGTATCGTGTCTTATCTGACCGAGGCGCTCGTCGATCAGGGGCATGAGGTGACGTTATTCGCCAGTGGGGATTCGGTCACCCGCGCGGAACTTGTCCCGGTGACGGAGATGGCATTGCGGCTCAACCCCAATGTGCGCGACCCGATCCCCTATCATGTGATGCTGCTGGAGGCCGTGCGGCGGCGGGCCGACGAGTTCGACGCTCTGCATTTCCACATCGACCTCATCCACATGCCGCTCGTCCAGGACATTATCGGGCGATGCGTGACGACGCTGCACGGGCGGCTGGACCTGCCCGATCTGCCCGCCTTCTATCGCACCTTCCCCCATCATAGCCTCGTCTCGATCTCCGATCATCAGCGTCTGCCGATGCCGCCGGTCAATTGGGCGGGCACTATCTATCATGGGCTGCCATCGGACCTGTTGCCGCCCCGGATCGGCGGGGACGAGGGTTATCTCGCGTTTCTCGGGCGCATATCGCCGGAAAAGCGGCCCGACCGCGCCATTCGCATCGCCGCCCGCTCGGGCAAGCCGCTCAAGATCGCCGCAAAGATCGACAATGTGGACCGGGACTATTGGGAGAAAGAGATAGCGCCTCTGATCAACCTCTATCCCAACATCGACTTCATCGGCGAAATCAACGAGGCGCAAAAGGCCGAGTTCCTGGGAGGTGCCAGCGCCCTCCTGTTCCCCATCGACTGGCCCGAACCGTTCGGCCTAGTGATGATAGAGGCGATGGCCTGCGCCACGCCGGTCATCGCCTTCCGCTGCGGATCGGTGCCAGAGGTCATAGATCATGGCGTCTCGGGCTTCATAGTCGATGGCGAAGACCAAGCTGTCGAAGCCGTCGCTCGCCTTGGCGATCTTGACCGCAGCCGGGTGCGCGCCGCTTTCGACGCACGCTTCACGGCAGAGCGGATGGCAGCCGATTATGTTGGGCTCTACCATGCTCTGCCCGGGGCCCGTACCGACGCGGCGCGGCTTCGACGCGAGCGCGGCGAAGAAAACGGGCTTCACCTGCAAGTGGTCGGATGAGGAGAGTCGCATGACGGCGAGCCAGTTGAAGCCAGAAGCCCTGGCCACCGAACCGGCAAAGTCCCTGTCCCAGCAGCAGACTCAGTTTTTCATTCCGGCGACGGCTTCGCTGCATGAGCGGCGTCCGCGGACGTTGAAGCATGGGGACAGCTTTGCGGTCTTCGACCATAGCGGCGACGCGATCGCTGGACCGGGCAGTCCGGAGGGGCTCTATCATCGCGACACGCGACATTTGTCGCACCTTTATCTGACGATCAACGGTTCCCGGCCCATCCTGCTCAGCTCGGCCTTGCGCGATGACAATGCCATGCTGACCTGCGACCTCACGAACCCCGATTTTGCGGGCGATGACGGCCGGGTCGCAGTGGAACATGACCTTATCCACCTGCGGCGCACCCGTTTCCTTTGGGAAAGCGCGATCCATGAGCGGATCACCATCCGCAACTTTGATACGGACTCCCGGACGGTAACGGTCAATATCGGCTTTGCCGCCGATTTTGCCGACCTGTTCGAAATTCGCGGGATGACCCGGCTGCGCAAGGGGGAAATGAAGACGCCGGTCATCGGCGCGACCGATGTGCTGCTGGCATATGAAGGCCGCGATGCACGCACGCGCGAGACCCATCTCTGCTTCGATCCCCAGCCGCAGGAGTTGACCGAAAGCCATGCGGCGTTCGAAGTCACGGTTCCCGCGGGTGAGCGGCGCACCCTCTATATGCGGATTGCGTGCGAACGGCTCGATCCCCAGCCCGGCCCTTTCTCGCGTCAGTTCCTGAAGGCTCTGCGCGAATCCATGCAGTCGCTGAAACAGGCGCGCGCGCGCGGGGCGACGGTGCGGTCGTCCAACCCCCTGTTCGATGAAGTGACGCGGCGGTCGGTGGCCGACATCACCATGCTATCGACCGACACCGAATACGGGCCCTATCCTTATGCGGGCATTCCATGGTTCAGCACCGTTTTTGGCCGCGACGCCATCATCACGGCGCTTGAGACGCTCTGGCTCGACCCTGCGATCAGCCGGGGGGTGCTAGGCTATCTGGCCGAACATCAGGCAACTGCGTTCGATCCGGCCGCAGATGCCGAGCCGGGCAAAATCCTGCACGAAGTACGCCATGGCGAAATGGCCGAATTGGGGGAAGTGCCGTTCCGCCATTATTATGGCAGCATCGATTCCACGCCCTTGTTCGTCATGCTTGCCGGGGCCTATCTGGAGCGGACGGCCGACACCGCTTTCATCACCAAATTGCTGCCCAATATCGACGCGGCGCTACGGTGGATTGACGAGCATGGCGACCGGGACGGCGATGGCTTCGTCGAATATGGGCGGCTGACCGATCAGGGGCTCGCCAACCAAGGCTGGAAGGACAGCCATGACTCCGTCTTCCATGCCGATGGGTCGATCGCGCGCGGCCCGATCGCGCTCGCCGAAGTGCAGGCTTATGTCTACGGCGCGTGGCGAGCGGCCGAAGCCATCCATTGCACCTTAGGCGACGCGGCCCGTGGCCTGGACTATGGCGCGCGGGCCGACCGCTTCCGCGACCTTTTCGACGCCGCCTTCTTCGACGCGCAACTAGGCACCTATGTGCTGGCGCTCGATGGAGAAAAGAAGGCCTGCCGGGTGCGATCTTCAAATGCAGGCCATGTGCTCTTCACCGGCCTTGCACTGGCGAAGCGCGCGGAACCTGTCGTGCGCACATTGATGGCGCCTGCCTCTTTTTCGGGATGGGGCGTGCGCACCATCGCATCCACCGAGGCGCGCTATAACCCGATGAGCTATCATAATGGCTCGATCTGGCCGCACGACAACGCACTGATCGCGTCGGGCTTTTCGCGCTATGGCTACAGGAAGGAGGCGGCGAAGATTTTCGAAGGGCTCTTCGCAGCGGCCACCTATGTCGATCTCATGCGCTTGCCGGAACTCTTCTGCGGTTTCCCCCGGCGGCGGGCGCAGGGGCCGACATTCTACCCGGTTGCCTGCAGCCCGCAGGCCTGGTCTGCCGCAGCCCCGCTGTCGCTGATCCAGTCCAGCCTGGGCATCGGCTTCGACGTTGCGGCGGCGGAAATTTCCCTGTGTGAACCAGCGCTGCCCCGCTTCCTCGACGAATTGCGGCTCTATGGCCTCCGCGTGGGTGACGCGTCGGTCGATATCGCCTTTGACCGCATGGGCGACAAGGTGGTGGTGAAGCCGCTCGACCGGACCGGCTCGGCGCGGGTGGTTACGATCGCCTGATCGCAATCCTCGCCGGCTGCCGGGAGGCCACCTGGCCATATTTGCTGGAGACAGGGACACAGAACCGCACCGAACCGCGCGTTAGTTAAACGCTTGATTCAAAAAGCCCCGCCTCACTGAAAGGAAGGCAGGGGCAAGTTTGGGTCGCAATGCAGGAAACCTGCGAGTACATAAGCTGTGTCGCGGACGATGGTTGCGACCTACCCCTTTTGCCCATATCCTTACGAATTAGGGTTATACCTAAAGTTAGGTAGCGAAAAGCCCCGCGCCTGCCTGCAGCGCGGGGCCTCCCCGGAGCTTTCGCTCTTGGCGCATTCAATGAACCAGACCGCGAGCGCGATCTATCCGGCAGCGGTAGTAATCCGGAATAGATAGATGATTTGACGCTGCATCCATGTTGCAGGGACAGCAGGAACTAAAAATGGGAGGCACGGACGATACGGGGGCAGCCGCGCCGTCATCATGGCAGGGACAAGTATCTGAAATCTTTGCCAGTCCGAGCGAAGGCTTGCCAGTGGCGCGCCAATTACCGTAAGCCGTACGTTAGAATGCGGCAGCCTTTCATCGGTGGTAGATCGATTTTCCTGCCGCTCCGTCGCGGTCGCTATCGGACGGTGCCCATAGGAGAAAATCACGTGCCCGAGTTGAGCCTGCCCCGGTTGGGATTCACGAAAATCATCGTGGCCGATGTTGATCGCGCATTCGATTTCTACGCGAGTGCTAGGGGTCGAGGAACGCAGCCGTGTGCGAGCAGGCGCGGGTGACGAAGCTCTAGAGGAGATTATCTCCCACCCGGTCGGCCATGCCGATGCACCGCGCGACGCGCCAGAGCACGGCGTCCGCGTAGCCTTCCTCAAAGATGTAGAGGGACACATGATCGAGATCGTGCAACTAATTTAAGTCCGACGCTGGTCGCGCGCCGATCGGTGGCTGTCCCATTCATAGCACGCAGGAGCAACAATTGGCCGAAATTGCACATGATGAGCCTGTTTTGGCGGCTCCCCGCCGCCGGGGCCGTCCCCGCCGCCTGTCGCGCGAAGCCGTCATCAATGCCGCGATCTCCCTTCTTAGCGAAGTCGGGTTGGAGGGTTTTTCCCTGGCACCTTTAGCCAAGCGGCTGAAGGCTGGCGTGATGTCGCTCTACACCTACTTTCCAAACCGCGAACTGCTGCTCCTTGCCGTTGCGGACGCTATCTACGCGCGGTTCGAACCGCCCGCGCCCGGCGCTGCCTGGCAAGACCAGCTTCGGGGTTGGATGTGGGCCGTCGTTGATCTGTTCGACCGTCACCCTGTCGCTGTCCAACTCAGCATGTGGAACGGCCATGTATCGCCTGCCTGGCTGCGTACCTGGGCTCCGCTCGCCACGCTGCTGAGACAGCAGAAGTTAGAAGGTCAACGCCTCGCTTTTGCGCTAAGCTGGTTTACTACCGCAACCCTTGGCTTCATCTCATCGCAGCGGCAATCGCCTGAAAACCGCCGTGCAGAAACGCTTGCCCACGCCGCAACGCTTGAGCCTTCACTCCAGCAGCTCGCATCGGAGCTTTGGGCGGATTTCGAGTCAGTCGACAGGGATGCCGCACTGACATTCGGGTTCGACAACATCATCAACGGAATGGAGCGCCTCATTCGGTCGGACCAGGTCCCGTTGCCATCTCGTAGTGGCCGTTGGTCGGTGTCGGAACGCGCCGCTGCTGCTGGTCCCAAGATAGAAGGCGATTGACGACAAGCCTCAGTCCATCTATTTCCGTACGGCGCACCGAAATTAAAGCGGGCATCATGTGTCAGGTGCCAGCATCGCGCCTTGAACGCGGATAGGATGGATTGGCGATGGCGCATGACCTGGTCATTCGTGGCGGCAAGATTGTTGATGGCAGCGGAACAACTATGTTCGACGGTGACGTCGCGATCGATGCAGGTGTTATAGTTGCCGTTGGCACAGTCCCCGGCTGTGGGCGTGAAGAGATCGATGCATCCGGATGTATCGTCACGCCTGGCTTCGTCGATATTCATACTCATTATGACGGCCAGGTCATGTGGGAAAACCGCCTGTCTCCTTCATCAGGACATGGCGTTACCACCGTCGTGATGGGGAATTGCGGTGTTGGTTTTGCTCCCTGCCGAGCCGACCACCGAGCCATGCTGGTTGAGGTGATGGAGGGGGTGGAAGACATTCCCGAAGTCGTGATGACCGAGGGCTTACCCTGGAACTGGGAGACTTTCCCCGATTATCTCAATGCGCTGGACGAACGTCAGGCAGATGTTGATTTTGCAGCGCAGGTCCCGCACTCGGCGATCCGGGTCTATGTCATGGGTAGCAGGGGCGCAGCGCGCGAGCCCGCAACTGCTGATGACCTCTCAGCGATGACGAACATCGTTCATGAGGCTGTTGAGGCGGGCGCGCTTGGCGTGACCACCTCCCAAAGCCATGGTCACAGGACTGTGGCAGGCGAATGGGCGCCGTCCATTGGCGCCGCAGCTGATGAATTGATTGCACTGGCTGAAGGGCTGGCCCGCGCCGAGGCCGGGGTGTTTCAAATCATCCCCAATTCTCATTATGGTTGTGACCCGCACGACGAGATGGCTCTTTTCCGCCGCATCGTGGAGACTTCGGGCCGGCCGCTGTCATTCAGTCTTTTGGAAAAAAAGTATAATCCCAGCTTGCCCCAAGTCATGCTCGAGCTGGTAGAAGAAGCCAATCGCGATGGTCTTCCCATTAAAGCGCAAGTCTTCCCGCGCCCAATTGGCATGCTGTTCGGGCTGGAACTGTCCTTCCATCCCTTCCGTTTTCATCCAAGCTTCCGGGAAATCGAGCATCTGCCTCTGGCTGATAAGGTGGCCCGGCTAGGGGACCCCCTATTCCGGACAAGGTTGCTGAGCGAGGAACCTGTCACGACCAACCCGCTGTATGAGACGCTGGCGCGCGATGTTGGTGATCTTTATCCGATGGGAGATCCACCAAATTATGAGCCTGATTCTGCCGCCCGCCTGGACTTGCGCGCCGCAGCAACTGGCCGCCAGGCTTCGGAACTGGCCCTTGACGCGCTCCTTGAGCGTGATGGGCGCGGCATTCTGATGATGCCCTCTTCCAATTATGTTCACGGCGATCTTGAAAATGTGCGCCGCATGATCGCTGATCCGCATAGTCTGATCGCTTTGGGCGATGGGGGCGCTCATTACGGTCTTATCTGCGATTCCAGCTTCCCCACTTTCGTCCTAACGCATTGGACCCGTGATCGAAGGGAAGGCCGGTTCCCCCTAGAATGGGTTATCGCCGAACTTAGCCGTAAACCAGCGCTCGCGGTGGGCCTTCATGATCGCGGGCTGGTGAGGCCGGGCTACAAAGCAGATATTAACGTCATAGACATGGACGCACTGCGGCTACACGCCCCTGAAATCGCCTATGATCTACCCGCAGGCGGGCGGCGGCTGAAGCAGCGCGCTGATGGATTTGCGGCTACAATTGTGAGCGGAACGGTGACTTATCGCGACGGGGTGGCGACTTCCGCGCTGCCCGGCCGCCTCGTGCGCGGCGCTCGCCAGGAGCCGGCAATCGCTGCCCTGTAATCTTCATCATAAAGCCCAGGAGTACAGAGATGACTGCTCATCCCATGACGCCTGTAAAACCGCCGACTTATCTTACTGACATTTTCACCGAAGATGAGACCGCCCGTCTGTTTGGCGTTATGCGCAACAAGGGCCCTTGGCGGCTCATCGCAGGCATTTACTTCAAGTCGGTAGAGGAACTGCTTGCCGTCAGCGGCGGGAGCGGCGACAATGAGGAGGAACTTGATCTTTCAGACTTTCTCACGCCTGCATTTCGCGGCTTCTTCGGCAACAACGGAATAGTGTACGAAGAAACGGTTCACGACATATTCTACAGTAAAAAACTACTTGATCTCGTCAAGAGCATGCACGGCGCGCAATATGGCGCTCCCTACCTGTTCCAGTTCAACATGCAGGGTCCATCGCCGGGCTACGACAATGGCCATTTCGATGGCCGCAGCTGGCGCGGCATGGACCCGACGAACACCCCTGCCTGGCTGACGAGCATCATGGCGAAATCCGGGCTATTCGACGCTTGGGAAGTGAAGGCCGGACAGGTCATCACATATCATTATGATTCCGACATTGACGGTGGGTTCACCTATTGGCCGGACGGGCCAGACGCCCCGCCCAGCCGGTTTGCACCCCCATTTCGAAATTCAGGCATCCTCACCGATAACCAGCGCATGTTCCATCGTGGCGAAGCCAGTGGGCCGCGCGACCGGCGGGGCGTTCCCGAAGGGATGGCGCTGCACTCGCTCCTCGAACCCGATGGGGAGGAAGACTGGAAGGTCACTACCGACGGCGTGGTGGTCAATCGCTTCAAGGCGAACGAGATGCGTGCCCTGTTCCATTACAGCGCCCATGTGTTCACCGACATGGCTGATGTGAAACGCTATTATGATCACACGGATGACCTCGACCGTGATCGTGTCTTCGAGATGTTGATCGCAGATCTGAGGGGGCGTGGAGTAGTTTTTGAAGTGCCGACAGACCCGATCGCTGATCGCGCCTTCATCGCGACGCTCACGCGGACTTATGCGATGTCGCCTACCATTTTTCCTGAAGAGGCCCCCTTGGAGCGACGGCGTCGCGTCAGCGCTTAGCTAAAGAGGAAACTATAGACCAAAGTGCCAGGCATTCTCGGCGGCCTGCCCCATGGCAGAAACGCGATCCTCATTCGCGCTATCATGGAGGTCACCGAGCATCCGTTGTAGAGGCTCGAATACGACAAGGATCATGGCACAAGCGCTGGCGTCTGCTGCTTCATATGGAAGCCCAGCGTTGAGTCGCTTTAACGGCGACGTCCAGCCACCTGCCTGTCGGAGCAGTTCCGGCATTGTTGAGCAGAAAATCGATAGACCCAAGGGCTTGGCGACTTCGGTAACGGCATGGGCATGTTGTTGGCGGGCCTCATGTCGATGTTGGGCGGCGGCATGGGTAGCGGCGCGCCGGGGACCGGGATATTCGGAGCGCTTGGCAGCATCATCTCTGGCGAAAACGTGTTCAAGAGCATCTTGGGCAATGCCATGACCGGCCTTCAGGTTCTCGGCGGCGGCATGGGTGGCGGCATGGGCAAATTGTTCGGCGGCGGTGCCAACATCATGCGGGCATCCAACGGCATCATGGTCAACCAGACGCGCATTCGCGGGGGCCTTTTCCGGGCTCCCCGGCTTCGCCAATGGCGGCACGATTGGCGGCTTTCCTGGAGTGGACCGCAATGTCCTGTCCATCAATGGAATCCCCCGCGTGCGGGTGAGCGCAAACGAGCGCATCCGCGTGGAGCCTAACGGTGCGGGCGGCCCACGCGCGGCCCCCGCGATCGGCAACCTTCAGATGACGTTCCCGGGCGTCACGGACGCCAGAGAGGCGCGCGAGGCTGGCAGGCAAGCCGCCACCGGGCTGCAAAACAAACTCGCAGCCGCCAAGAAACAAGGATATTGAAATGCTGCTGATTCACCAAGGCATGGCCCAAACCGAACTGATCCGCACCCTGATCGCGGCGGGTGCGCAGACCATCCTCATTGGCCTGCCGCCAGAAATGGCAGCGGAGGCTTTGCAGGTGGCGGCCTCATCCATCCATGAGCGCGGCCATGATCTTGAATGGTGCGCCACACGGGCGGCGCATCTCGGGCGCGCTGCAGGTCCCAAGCAGGCCAATGATGGATAAGCGATCAGCAGGTGCAGGCAAGCGACATATTCGGATGCCAATCAGCATAAGCCGAAAAGCCTTCAGCGAGCTCCACCTACCGCCGCCAGAGCGAGCAGGCCCGCGATTACTCGTTCCTGCCACGCAAAGCGCCGCGCCGTGTATAGACGCTTGCCGTTTAGGTAGGCGTTGCCCTCGTCATCGAGCCCTATCAGGGACAGCCCGTTTGCCGAGATCATTCTAACATTCTCAGGCCAGTGACGCGGCCAAATGTTGGTCCGCCAGTGTTTGAGGTCGGCGACAACCTCAGCCTCGGACACTTCATGAATCACTAGAGCCGCCTGCTCTCCCGATTGCGTCACCATATAGATCCCCCGTCCGATGCGGCAGCCTATAGCGCGCGCTGTGCTTAAACGCATCCTCTCGGGTATTCCCGACGAACAATTGACTCTGCATCAGTGTGGCGAGACCCTGACCGCTAGGGAGAGCGCTATGAGGTGGCTGAGTCGCTTGTTAGGTGGTGGCACGAAAGAGCCTAAGCCGTCATTTCGAACCTATACCTTGGGCATCGTCGGCGAGAGCCACAAAAATGGTCGCGTCCGTCAACGTGGTGTAATTGGGGTGTGGCCTCGGGCCGCATCGATCAGGCGGCTTTCGGTGTAATCTGTAGCGGCGGCGTCTCCTCGATCAG